>NZ_JALGQI010000064.1:0-539 GCF_022810385.1 Rhodococcus sp. ARC_M12
ACCCGAAGCCGGTGGCCTAACCCCTCGTGGGAGGGAGCCGTCGAAGGTGGGATCGGCGATTGGGACGAAGTCGTAACAAGGTAGCCGTACCGGAAGGTGCGGCTGGATCACCTCCTTTCTAAGGAGCCTCTTCCGTTCACGGACCATCACACAGGTGATGGATGGTGCACGGACAGAAACCGTTTCGGATGCATACGTCATCCGGCGGTGCTCACGGGTGGAACACTGACAACCAATTCGTTCATCGTGTCGCCGGCAATGCCGGGGACACGAACGAGTTATATCGATGCACTGTTGGGTCCTGAGAGAACACGCGAGTGTTTCTTTCTAGGCAAGACATATACAGGCTTCCGCTTTCTGACAGACCGCATCACTTCGGTGGTGGTCATGGTGTGGATATTCGGTGGGAGCGTGTGTGTTGTTTGAGAATTGCACAGTGGACGCGAGCATCTTTGTTGTAAGTAATGAAGAGCGTACGGTGGATGCCTTGGCACCAGGAGCCGATGAAGGACGTAGGAGGCTGCGATAAGCCTCGGGGA
>NZ_JALGQI010000018.1:0-133074 GCF_022810385.1 Rhodococcus sp. ARC_M12
TCCCATACGGCAACCGGCAGTACTCGAACACCATCTCCCGAATCTGCTCCCCTGTGAATTCAGCACTCAACATGCGGTAACCCTCCATAGCTTCTCGAATGACTCACGAGAAGCTTGGCAAAGAGGGGCGTTCAGCAAATGCGCGCGCGTTTGCGAGGACTGAGGGGCCGCGTGGATCAGGGCTCGAGGTCCGGCTCGCCGACGTCCCAGCCGCCGCGTCGGATGCGCAGGATGTAGACCAGTTCGTTGCTGCCGAATGCTTCGACCGTGGTGAAGCGTTTCGGCTCCGTATTGACCTCGGGGTTACGGGCATGAGCTTCCTCGTAGAGCTGAGTGGCTCGAAGATCGGCCAGTTCCACTCGGGTCCAGAAGTCGTCGGATTGCACCGAGTAGACGAGCCGCGGTGCGCCGTCGGTAACGTGTGCGATGTCGATGTCGTCGTCCTCGGAGTCCTCGTCGTCGAGGTCCAGATCGAGTTCGTCCTCGGAATCGGCGTCCTGCTCGGCGTCGGTCCCGATCAGATAGACGCCCGCCTGCAGGTCACCGGCGGCGACCGTCATGTACTCGGCGTAGTCGCCGGTGTCGATTCCGTCCACGTCCATGTATGTACGGTAGCCATGTGCTGCTTCGTTCACTGAACCCACTCGCCGTTGCGCGGGGAGACGATATTCCCGACGCCATCACCATCGACGGTGTCTCGCTTTCCCGTGCCGACATCCTGGGTGCGGCGACCTCGGTTGCCGAACGCATCTCGCGAGCCGACCGCCTCGCGATCTACGCGACGCCGTCGGTCAAGACGGTGCTCGCGGTCGTGGGCGCGCTGATCGCCGGAGTCACCGTGGTGCCGGTTCCGCCGGACGCAGGGATCGCCGAACGCGAGCACATCCTTCGCGACTCGGGTGCCCAGGCATGGCTCGGTGAGGCACCGTCGGACACCTCCGGGCTGGAGGTCCTGCCGGTGCGTCAGCACGCACGCTCGTGGCACAGCTACGCCGAACCGCAGCCGTCCTCGGTCGCGTTCGTCCTCTACACCTCCGGTACCACCGGCCCACCCAAAGGCGTACTGATCTCGCGCAGTGCCATCGCCGCCGGCCTGGACGCGTTGGCGCAGGCGTGGGCATGGACTTCGAGAGACACTGTGGTGCACGGACTTCCGTTGTTCCACGTCCACGGTCTCATCCTCGGTGTCCTCGGCCCACTGCGTGTGGGCAGCCCGCTGATCCACACCGGTAAGCCGACGCCGGAGCTCTACGCGGCCGCGCGTGGATCCTTGTACTTCGGAGTGCCGACCGTGTGGTCGCGCATCGCCGCGGACGAGACGTCCGCCCGCGCCCTGGCCCACGCCCGACTGCTGGTGTCCGGCAGTGCGCCGCTCCCGGTTCCGGTGTTCGAGAAGCTGCGTGAACTCACCGGGCAGGCGCCGATCGAGCGATACGGCATGAGCGAAACCCTCATCACCATCAGCACCCGCGCCGACGGGGAGCGGCGCGCTGGCTCGGTGGGACTGCCGGTCGCGGGCGTCGAGACACGGTTGCGCGGTGAGAAGGGCGAAATCCTGCCGCACGACGGCGAATCCATCGGCGCGCTGCAGATCCGCTGCCCCATGCTGTTCGACGGTTACCTGAACAACCCCGACGCGACAGCGAAGACCTTCACCGAGGACGGCTGGTTCGATACCGGAGACGTCGCCCTCATCGAGCCGGACGGCTTCCACCGCATCGTCGGGCGAGCGTCGACGGACCTGATCAAATCCGGCGGCTATCGCGTCGGCGCGGGGGAGATCGAGACCGTGTTGCTGGGCCACCCGAGCGTCGACGAGGTGGCCGTGGTCGGTATGCCCGACGCCGATCTCGGTCAGCGCATCGTGGCGTTTGTCGTCGGTACCGATGTGGAGGATCGGGTGCTGATCGATCTGGTGGCCACCGAGCTGTCGATTCACAAGCGGCCCCGCGAGATTCGAGTGGTCGACTCCCTCCCGCGCAATGCCATGGGCAAAGTTCAGAAGAAGCTGCTCGGCTGACATCCTCTTGACGACCTAGGTTAGGCATGCCTACTATTCCGGGTCATGACCGCACCTGCGCCTGCATTCGCTATCGGGGAAACCCAGTTCGAGACAAACACGATCGAGGCGGCGACGCGTCGTGAGTTCCTCATCGGCAGCGTCGCGCTTGCGGCCTTGCTGGCCGGATGCGGGAGCGGTGAGGAGCAGCCGTCGGGCGACGGGACTGCAGGGGACGGCTATCCCCGTACGATCGTCGACGATGCCGGTGAGTCCGTCGTGATCGACCGTCGGCCGCCGCGGGTGGCGTGTGTGGCCAACCTGTGGGATCTCGACACGGTGCTCGCGCTGGGCGTCGTTCCCGTGCAGTTCGGGGTGCGCGAGGGCTTCGCCGAGATGATCGGCGCACCGAACAGGTCCTGGGAGTGGCACGAGAACGCCCTCATCGAACTCGGCGGGTCGAGTGAGCGGATCTCCCTCGGCGAGTCGATCGACACCGAGCGCATCGCCGCAGCCGAACCGGATCTCATCATCGGAGACGACGGGGTGGCCGATTCTCGTTCTCAGCTCGAATCGCTCGCCCCCGTTGTCCAGATCGCGTCGTTCGACTGGCGGCGCAACCTCGAGATGATCGGCGACGCACTCGATCGGCGAGATCGCGCCGACGAACTCATCGCGGACACCGAGGCGCGAATGTCCGCCGCGCTCGACGGGCTCGACGTCGGCGGTGCCACGGTCGGTTTGATCGCCGCCTACGACACGTCGATGTTCTACGGGCTGGGGCACGAGTCCATCCCCGCCGTGGATCTGTTCCGACGAGCCGGGTTCACGACGGTCGCCGCTCTGTCCGACGGAGCGACCGCGGACGCCCCGCGCCCCGAGTTCTCCACTGAGAACGCCGACGTTCTCGCCGATGCCGACGTACTCGTCGTGTTCGACTTCGGCTCGGCCGGGATCGTCGATACCGGACTGTTCACCTCGTTGCCGAGCGTCGCGGCGGGCCGGGTGGTGGTGCTCGAGCAAGGCGAAGTGGCTCAAGGCTTCTCGACGTTGAGCCCGCTCAATCTCGACATCTGCATCGATGTGGTCCGCCGCGCAGCCGAACTGCTCTGATGAACGCCGTCGTCAGCGGGGGTGTGAGGTGGCCGTTAGCCTCGAAAGTATGACGACACTCGACGGTGCACGCATTCTCGTATTCGGTGCCAGTGGCGGTCTCGGCGGCCCGATCGTCGAGCAGCTCGCGCAGGCCGGTGCTCGGTTGACCGTGAGCGGCCGGAGCATCGAGTCGGACCATCACACGGTCGATGCCGATCTGACGCTGCCGGATTCGGCTCGCTCGGTGGTCGCTGAGGCCGTCGAACACCACGGTGGACTGGACGGGATCGTCATCGCCGCAGGTGTCGTGGCGTTCGGTCCGGTGACCGAAGTGGACGACGACACTGTCGACGAACTGCTGCTGCTCAACTATCTCGCGCCGCTGCGGGTACTTCGCGAAGCGCTGACCACCCTGGATCAGGGCGGGTTCGTGCTCAACATCAGCGCCGTCGTGGCCGACAAGCCGATGCCGAACATGGGTGCCTACTCGGCGACCAAGGCCGCGGTGAGCGCATTGCTGAAAAGCGTTCGTACAGAGGCACGTAAGTCGAAGATCAGAATAGTGGACGTGCGTCCGCCGCACACCGAGACGGGACTGGCGACACGGCCGATCGCCGGGCAGGCACCGAAACTACCGCAGGGTCTGACGCCGGATGCGGTGGCCGCACGTATCGTCGCGGCGATCGTCGACGATGAGACGGACGTCGGCGCGGATCAGTTCTCGTAGGCTATTGTCGGCATCGTGACCGAGACACACGTGATCGACGCAGCCAGAAGGCTCGTGCGTCGTCGCACCATCGACTTCGGTCTCATCTGCACTTCTTCCTGTTCGTAACTGTCGATCGAACCCATCCCCGACGAGCATTTCGCGCTCCTCGGGTCGTTCCGGCAACCCTCGAATCGAACAGGAATTTCCCATGACCACATCTGTGTCTCATCTCGGCGGCGTCATCGCTGCCACCGACGATGCCGTGCAGGCCGATCCGAAGAACGCGCAGGCAGTCTTCCGGGCTTCGGTCACCGCGCACGATGCTGTCGCCAGCACCGTCACCTTGGGCAAGTACACCGTCGAGGTCGACGAGCCCCCTGCCCTCGGCGGTGAGAACAACGCCGCCAACCCGGTCGAGTACTACTTGGCGTCGCTGCTGTCCTGCCAGGTGGTCACCTACCGCGTCTGGGCGGAGAAGCTCGGGATCGTCGTCGACGACATCAAGGCCAAGGCCGAGGGTGACCTCGACGTTCGCGGCTTCTTCGGTTTCGACGACGACGTTCGTCCCGGGTTCGGTGAGGTGCGCGTCGTCGTGACCGTCTCCGGTCCCGAGTCACGGGAGCGGTACGAGGAGCTGCAGAAGGCCGTCGACGATCACTGCCCCGTGCTGGATCTGACGCGCAATCCCACTCCGATCCACACCGTTCTCGAAACGGCCTGACGTCATGAGCGAACGGACATTCGGCCTGCGTACCAGAGCAATTCACGCCGGAGCGAGGCCAGATCCTTCCACCGGTTCGCGTGCGGTGCCGATCTACCAGACGGCGAGCTACGTGTTCGAGAATTCCGCGGACGCAGGCGATCTGTTCGCTCTGCAGAAGTACGGCAATGTCTACAGTCGTATCGGTAACCCCACCGTCGCCGCCTTCGAGGAGCGCATTGCGAGCCTCGAAGGCGGCATCGGAGCGGTTGCGTTCGCCAGTGGGTTGGCGGCCGAGTTCGCAGTGTTCGCTGCGCTTGCCGGCACCGGAGACCACATCGTCGCCGCGGCCGGGCTGTACGGCGGCACGGTGACCCAGCTGGACGTGACGCTGCGCCGCTTCGGCGTCGAAACCACGTTCGTTCCCGGTACCGATCCGTCGGATTACGCAGCAGCGGTGACGGATTCGACCAAGCTGATCTACGCCGAGGTCATCGGTAACCCGTCGGGGGAGATCGCCGACATAGACGGTCTCGCCGCCGTCGCCCACGATCACGGAATTCCGCTGGTGATCGACGCGACGATGGCGACGCCGTGGCTCAGCCGGCCTATCGAATTCGGTGCCGACATCGTGATTCACTCGGCGACGAAGTTTCTCGGCGGGCACGGTTCGACGCTCGGGGGAGTGGTGGTCGAGTCCGGTCGATTCGACTGGGGCTCAGGCAAATTCCCGCAGATGACAGAACCGGTGGCCTCCTACGGCGGGCTGTCGTGGTGGGGAAACTTCGGGGAGTACGGCTTTCTGACCAAACTGCGCAGTGAGCAACTGCGCGACATCGGGGGCGCGTTGGCACCGCAATCGGCGTTCACCTTGATCCAGGGGGTGGAAACGTTGCCGCAGCGTATGGACGCGCATGTCGGCAATGCCCGAGTGGTCGCCGAATGGCTCGAAGCAGATTCCCGGATCGAGTACGTGAGATGGGCTGGGCTGGAGGGGCATCCGCATCACGACCGCGCAGCGAAGTACCTCCCCGCCGGCCCTGGTGCGGTATTCGCTTTCGGAATCGACGGTGGCCGCGAGGCCGGTCAGGCGTTCGTCGAGAGCGTTCAGGTCGCCAGCCATGTGGCCAATATCGGTGACGTGCGCACGCTGGTGATCCACCCTGGCAGCACGACGCATCGACAATTGACCGACGAGCAGCTGCGCGGAGCAGGTGTCGGTCCCGAGTTGATACGCATCAGCGTCGGACTCGAAGATGCCGAGGACATTCTGTGGGACCTGGATCAGGCCCTGACACTGGCAACAGGAAAGGCGCGGTCATGAGCGAACGCACCTGGCAGGGCCCGTCCGCGCCGCAGCGGCAACGCATCCTGAGTGAGACGAAGACCGTCGCGATCGTCGGTGCGTCCAAGAATCCCTCGCGGGCAAGCTACTTCGTCAACCGGTATCTGTCGTCGACGAGCAACTACGAGATATTTCTCGTGAATCCGACGGTTGCCGACATCGAGGGCACGCCCGTGTACCCGACGCTCGCCGATCTCCCGAAGCGACCGGACATGGTGGACGTGTTCCGCAAGTACGACGACTTGCCCGACGTTCTGTCCGAAGCGATTGCAGCGCAGGCGAAGACGATCTGGCTTCAGCTCGGGTTGTGGCACGAGCAGGTGGCACGCGACGCCGAGGCAGCGGGACTGAACGTTGTCCTGGATCGGTGCCTCAAGATCGAACACGCCCGATTCCACGGAGGACTGCATCTGGCCGGATTCGATACGGGAGTGATCGATTCGCGTCGTACGCGCGGTTAGCGGTTCAGGCCTTCAGCAGGCGACCGCTGATCTTCGCGGCCAGTGAACGTGGGGCCAAACGCACACCGCCGGCGCTGATCTTGTTGGACAGGCCGGATACGACGCTGGCGGGGGTGCGGCGAGAATCCAACGCGCGCATAGCCGTCGAGACCACCTGCTCGGAGGTCTGGTAGTTACCCACCGCGGCGTCGCCGGTTCCGACGACGTCGAAGAACTCGGTGCGGGTGGGGCCGGGGGAGAGCGCGAGAATCTTCAGCGACGAGGTACGGTGCTCGAAGGCCAGCGCTTCGGTGAAGTTGAGGACGAAGGCCTTCGTGGCACCGTAGACGGCCATGTTGGGGGTGGGTTGGTACGCAGCAGTACTCGCGATGTTGATCAACGCGCCGGTGAGGTTCGGCAGAAATGCGTGCGTCAGGTCGACCAAGGCGCTCACGTTCAGTGCGATCTCGGCGGCGATGCGCGCAGGATCCTCGTCGGTGAACTTTCCGTGCGTCCCGAAGCCTGCATTGTTGACGAGGGTTGTGGGGGTGATTCCCTTGTCCACCAGCGTGGTTCGCAGGGCTGCGCCGACACCGGGCGCGCCCAGGTCCATGACCACGACGGTGGCCGTCACGCCGTGCTCGGTTTCGATGCGCCGCGCCAGGGTGTTCAACCGATCGGCGCGTCGTGCCACGAGGACGACGTTCTCGCCGCGTGCGGCGAAGCGGGTGGCAAATTCCTCGCCGAGGCCCGAGCTTGCTCCGGTGATGAGCGCTGTGGAAGTCATGGCAGCCAATGTAGGCAGTGTCAGCATTGTTGTCAACGCCAACATCGCCTAGGGTGAATGCATGGCAACGCAGCGCTACCACCACGGCGACCTGCGCGCGGTGTTGCTCGGCGAGGCCGAACGGAGCATCGCGCACGGCGGAGTCGAGGCGTTGTCGCTTCGGCAGCTGGCCAGAGATGTCGGCGTCAGTCACGGTGCCCCGGCGCGCCACTTCCGCGACAAGCAAGCGCTCTTGGATGCGCTGGCGCTGCACGGTTTCGAGGAACTGAACCGCCGGATGGTCACAGCGGCAACGGGGCCCGGTGAGCTGATGGCTCGGTTCCGTGGAGTTGCCCGCGCCTACGTGGGATTCGCCGTCGAACACCCGGAGCTGCTGGACGTCATGTACAGCACCAAGCATCATCCCGACGCCAGTGAGAAGCTGAAAATTGTTGCGCACGAGAGTATGACCGCTACCGAGGCATTGCTCGGCGAAGCCATAGCAGCCGGTGTGATCACCGAGGCTCCACCGGAGATCCTTGCGCGAGTGGCATTCGCGAGCGTGCACGGACTCGCGATGCTGGCCACCGGCGACCTGCTCGACGGCGTCCCGACCGAGGATCTGCTCGACGCCACCGTCGACACACTGCTGCGCGGGTTCACCTAGGTTGTGTGTCCTGAATGTGAGTGCGGTGGTGCCTGAGAACGTTCCTGGTGTCGAAATTGTAGATCGTTTCGCGCGGGACGTCGCCCTCACTGGATGAAGTCGCGCGACCGAACCCCTGTCCCCGCAGATCGATATTCACTGCGAGCGGACGTAGTCGGTGCACGGCCGATGGAGCATCGCGCAGTTCTTCGTCCAAGGAATCAGCGTCGATGAAAAGCACTGCCCAGAACTATCACGATGATCTAGTATCTTGATTATCGAGATATTTGGGAGGTTCAGTGAGTCGGTTCAGGGATAGCTCCGCAGCTGACGGATTCTTTACGGCCTACGAACGCGTGCTGTCGAAGTGGCCGCTGCCCATCGACACCATCGACGTCGAATCCGGCTACGGCACAACTCGAGTCAACGCCGTAGGCCCCCTCGATGGAACTCCGGTGGTGCTACTGCCCGGCGGCGGAGCAACCTCGACCGTCTGGTTCGCCAATGTCGCCGCCCTGGCCCTGGGCTACCGGGTCTTCGCAATCGACCCGATGGGTGAGCCCGGACGAAGCATTGTCGGTCAGAAACCGATCCGCACTGTCGATGACCTGATGTGCTGGTTCGATCAGGTTCTCGAAACCCTCGAGGTCACGCGGACTTCGATGGTCGGACATGGGTACGGGGCGATGATGGCGCT
Organism: Rhodococcus sp. ARC_M12; assembly: GCF_022810385.1. Lineage (NCBI taxonomy): Bacteria > Bacillati > Actinomycetota > Actinomycetes > Mycobacteriales > Nocardiaceae > Rhodococcus > Rhodococcus sp. ARC_M12. The sequence goes on from NZ_JALGQI010000018.1 coordinate 8,398, forward strand.
CGCGTACGCACTGCACCGGCCAGAGCGCGTCCGCGCTCTCGTCCTGCTGGATCCCCCTTCGTGTTTCGCTGGCATGCGCCTCGCGTACCTGCTGCACGCGGTGCCACTTCTGGTGCGACCGACTCGCCAACGTATGCGTTCTCTGATCCGGTGGGAAACGCAGAAGGCTCCGCTCGACGCCGACTGGCTCGATCTCACAGAGCGAGGCACCGACTTCCCGTCGGCGAAACCAGTGGTTCCGCGCCGCCCCAAAGGAAATCGATGGGCGACGCTGGCCGCGGACGTCACCGTCGTCTTTGCCGGTGACAGTAAGGTGCACAACAGTTCTCGTGTTGCCGACGCTGTCGAGACGGTTCTCCCGAACGCACACACCGTCATCCTGGCCGGCAGCAGCCATCACATGTTGCCGATGCTGCCGGCCGGGGAACTCGATGCCGTGCTGCTGAGTGCCCTGGGCTGAAACCTGTCGTCTGATTGCCGCGAGCTGAAATCCGAAGCGGCAATGGACCGCTAGGTTGAACGGCATGACCGAATACGACCTGCAACGCTTCGTCGACGCTCAGGATCCCGTCTGGACTGTGGTGACGCGGGAGCTGAAAGCGGGACGGAAACAGACGCACTGGATGTGGTTCGTGTTCCCGCAGTTGGCCGGTTTGGGGCGCAGCGCGACTGCTCAGCACTTCGGCATCGCGGATCTGACCGAGGCGGAACTGTACCTCTCGCACGAAGTGCTTGGGCCGCGCCTGAAGAAGGCGGCACGGCTGGTGGTGGCTGTCGAAGGGCGCACGGTCGAAGAGATCTTCGGCTATCCCGACAACCTGAAGCTGCATTCGTCGATGACGCTGTTCGCCGAAGCTACCGAGGGTCCGTCCGTATTCGGCGAAGTGTTGCAGAAGTACTTCGCCGGTGAATTCGATGGCCCGACACTCGACTTGCTCGACGAGCGATACCGCTAGCATCGCACCCATGACCACTCCACTCGCCGGATCCATTGCCTTCGTCCACGCCAGCTGGCACCTGGACATCGTCGATCGCGCGCGAGTGGGATTCGCCGTCGAGCTGAAGGAGCTCGGTCGGGGCGAGACGCCCATCGACGTGTTCGAGGTGCCCGGGGCATTCGAGATCCCGCTGCACGCACAGCGGCTCGCCAAGACCGGAAAGTACTCGGCGATCGTTGCCGCCGCGCTGGTGGTGGACGGCGGAATCTATCGACACGACTTCGTCGAAACGGCGGTCATCGACGGCCTGATGCGAGTGCAGCTGGACACCGACGTGCCGGTGTTCTCGGTGGTGCTGACGCCACACCACTTCCACGAACACGCTGACCACAAGGCCTTCTTCACCGCGCACCTGGAGACGAAGGGTGCCGAGGCGGCGCGGGCGGTTGTCAAGACTCTTGCTTCGCTGGGAACCATCGGCTGACGCGTCGGGGTGCGGGTGATCGAAGTTCGACGTCGCGCCTTATGTCGTCGGCTCGGCGTTACTCGCGACAGTGCTTCTAGCGCTGGGAGGTCTACGACGTCGGTCGTTATCACACCCTACCGACAGGTTCTGGATAGCCAATAGTTAAGCAGGACAACAGTTTTCGATTCAATCATGCTTGCCAGTCGAACGCACGTTCGATACACTTGCGTCCATGACCACGGAGATCTGGCAACTGAGCGAGAGTGAACTGCTCGCCGACGCCGCTACGGTCTCCCATGAGATTCAGTTGTTGGAGGCCCGGCGGATCGCTCTCGTCGCAGAGATCGACACCCGCGTCTCCCGTGAGAAACTGGGATTCCCCGGACCCGCCGGCTGGCTGACGTCCACTACCCTGCTGTCACCGTCCAAGGCCACCAAGATCGTCGCCCTCGCCCGCGGTATGGCTGCGTTTCCCGATATCGCCGACGCCGTGAACACCGGCGTGATGTCCGTCGATCACGCCGCGCTGATCCTCACCTTCGCCGAAACCCCACCGAAGGACCTCCCGGAAGAGGGCCGCGTCATGGCCCGCACCGCGATGATCGCCGCCGCCACCGGGCCCGAAGCACGCACCGGCCGGATCCGCGCAGCGATCACCAAACTCGAGGACGAGTTCGGCGGCAAGACACCACCACCGGAGAACACCGACCGCAACGAACTGTTCGCGTCGACAACCCTGAACGGACGTCTGGTGGCGAAGATGGATGTCGACGCTGTCACCGGAGAAAAACTCCTCACCGCACTCTCACCCCTGACCGAACCCCGACCCGCCGCAGACGGCACCCCAGACGACCGCACCCCCGCCAAACGGCGCGCCGACGCCTTCGGGCACATCCTCGACCAATACCTCGCCTCGAGCAGCCGGCCCATCGAAGGCGGCGAACGCCCCCACCTGAACCTGCACATCAACCTGCGCGACCTCACCGACCTCCGCGACAGCGCCGACACCGCCGACGACATCGAAGATGACATTGCCGACGACGAAACCGCACGCGCAGCAACCGAATCCGACACCGTCGATCCGGTCGACATCAACACCGGACACCCCATCCACCCCGATGCTGAAGAAACGTCGGATGACGACACAGACAGTAGCTGCGGAAGCGACGCTGCCCCGGATCGCGGCGCTTACAGGGACCTGTTCGGCGACGGCACGTCAGTCGGCTGGCTCCCCTTGATGGGACCACTCTCCCGCAACACCTCCCGCCAACTCGCCTGCGACTGCGTTCTCACCGCCATCGTCCTGGACGAACACGGCAACCCACTCAACCTCGCCCGCACCGCCCGCACCGTCACCGCAAAACAACGAAAAGCCCTCACCGCCCGCGATCACGGCTGCGCCTTCCCCGGCTGCGGAAAACCCGCCGCCTGGACCGAAGGACATCACATCTGGCACTGGGCCGACGGCGGCCCCACCGACATGAACAACCTGGTCCTACTGTGCGGATTCCACCACCGACTCATGCACCACTCCGACTGGGAAGTGTTCATCGGCACCGACAACCACCCATGGTTCGTACCACCCGCCACCGTCGACCCTTACCGACAACCCAGACAATCCCACGCCCGAGCCGGACCCCACATCGCCTGACCCCCAAGAAAAGCTCCAGCCCCGCACCGAGAACACGGTGCGGGGCTGGAAGAGGTTGTTCAACAGAATGATTCGAGTGAATCGGACTCTCAGTCGTTGGCGTGCAATGCCGCGTTCAGTTCGACGCCGGTGCCCTTCCACGGCACCACCTCGACAGCACCCGACAGCGAGTTGCGACGGAACAGCAGGTTGGACTTGCCGGACAGTGTCGCCGCCTTCACCACAGTTCCATCCGGACCACTGACCTTCGTTCCGGCGGTGATGTACAGCCCCGCCTCGACGACGCAGTCGTCACCGAGCGAAATGCCGAGCCCGGAGTTCGCGCCCAGCAAGCAGCTCTTTCCGACGGAGATGACGTTCTTGCCGCCACCGGAGAGCGTGCCCATGATCGACGCACCGCCGCCGACGTCGGAACCGTCGCCCACCACGACGCCCGCCGAGATGCGGCCCTCCACCATCGAGTTGCCGAGCGTGCCGGCATTGAAGTTGACGAAGCCCTCGTGCATGACCGTCGTTCCACTGGCCAGATGAGCACCGAGACGAACGCGGTCGGCGTCGGCGATACGAACGCCGGTGGGAACGACGTAGTCGACCAGACGCGGGAACTTGTCGACTCCGTACACGGTCACCGGACCGCGGACGCGCAGCTTCGCGCGCACCGTTTCGAAGCCGTCGACCGCCGCGGGGCCGAAGTTGGTCCATACGACATTGGCGAGGAGGCCGAACACTCCGTCGAGGTTCTGCCCATGCGGCTGAACCAGCCGGTGCGAGAGCAGATGCAGTCGCAGATATGCATCGTGCGCGTCGATCGGGGCGTCGTCGAGCGAGGCGATGCTGGTGCGCACTGCGACTACCTCGACGCCGCGCGCCTCGTCCGGTCCGACGAGAGCGGCCAGCTCCTCGGGGACATCCGAACCCTCGAGTCGGGTGGTGCCGGCCTCGAAGCCCGACCCGAGCTCAGGGCTCGGAAACCAGGTGTCCAGAACGACACCCGACGTCGTGATGTTGGCAATTCCTACTGCTGATGCTCCCTGTGCGCTCACGGCAGGAAGAATACGCGGTGGGTTTCGCGCGCGGGTTCACCCGTCATCGCGGGTACTCGGACTGTTTCCGGATTCCGATCCTGATGCCGCGTCGGTTCGTTACCGATTCGACTGCCGAGTGTGATCGCATCGGGATGCCGGTGGACGGGTAGGGGGCGGGGGAGCTGACAGAGTTTCACCGGTGATCACCCGTACCGGCTCGCGCAGCCGAGGAGCCGCAGCAGTGATGATGGACGGCGTCTCCTTCACCGGATTGGTGACGACGCTGGCCGCGACGATCATCCTCGGAGTCGCTTTCGGTTTGGTTGTCGCCGAGGCGTGGTAGACATGCCCATCGGCTGACAGGGGGTCGCCGTAGGCGGGGGATGTCATGAGTTCGAGCAGGTCAATAGCCATGCGTTCGATAATTTCGGTGATCGCTGCATCACTTCTGACGGTGACCGGCGTGGTTGCCGGTTCCGGTGCCGCAGCTGCCGCACCCAACTGCGTCGGAGTCGGCGGGAAGTCGGCAGTGGTCGCAAGAATTCCGGGGGCTGCACTGGAGGGCCTTGCCGTCGACGCGTCGGGTCGCGCCTACGTCACCGACATCGTGTCCGGCCGGGTGTACCGCATCGACGCGCCGGGCCGGCCCGCGTACCCCATCGCCAAGGTCCCCAGCGGCGGCGGCGGAGCTCTGGCATGGATGCCCGACGGCACCCTGCTGGTCGGCTACGGAGCCGACCCTCGCGTCTTCGTCGGCGACGTCGTCAAGTCCGCGGGGATCGTTCGACTCGACGTTGACACCCTTGCCGTCACTCCCTTCGCGAAGGGTCTCAGTGCGGCGAACGGACTTGCCGTCGCCGCCGACGGAACGGTGTACGCCACCAACGACTTCGGCTCGCTCATCGGCCGGATCGGCCCCGACGGCGCGGTCGACCCAGCATGGGCGCGCTTCCCCAGCGCCAACGGCGCAGTGCTCGACGCCGCCGATCGGTACCTGTACGTCTCGCGAACATTCGTGAACCCAGGGGTCAGCCGAATTCCGATCGCCAACCCCTCGGCACCGGAAAGCGTGCTCGACCTGTCGGGTCTCGACAGCTTCGCGGCCCCGGACGGGCTGACCCTCGACGATGCCGGACGCCCGGTGGTGCCGCTCAACGCAGGCGGCTCCGTCGTCCGCATCGATGCGCCGGGGGCGACGTGTGTCATCGGCACCGGTACACGGTTGACCAGCGTCGTAACGTACGGACGCTCCGACCAGGGATTCTCGAGCGGAAGATTGTTCGGTGCCGGCTTCGACGGCGTGGTCCGCGAGATTCCGGGATCCACGGCCTAGAGTTTTCTCCCGTGACGCTCGAACTGCATGCCGACCCGATAGACCTCACCGCGGCACTGGTGGACATCCCCAGTGTCAGTGAGGACGAATCGCGCATCGCCGACGAGGTGGAGCAGGCGCTCCGCGAGCAGACCACGGGCTTCGAGATCATCCGCAGCGGCAACGCAGTTCTGGCCCGAACCAATCGAGGACTCGGGTCGCGGGTGATGCTCGCCGGGCATCTCGACACGGTTCCCATCGCGGACAACGTGCCGTCGAGGCGTGAGCACGACAGCGCCGAGGGCGACATCCTGCACGGGTGCGGAACCGTCGACATGAAGTCGGGCGACGCGGTGTTCCTGCACCTCGCCGCGACGATCGACAATCCTGCGCACGATCTGACTCTGGTGTTCTACGACTGCGAGGAGATCGCCGCCGCTCGCAACGGACTGGGCCGCATCGAACGCGAACTTCCCGACTGGCTCGCTGCCGACGTCGCGATCCTCGGCGAACCGTCCGGCGGGTTCATCGAGGCCGGGTGCCAAGGGACGCTGCGGGTTCGACTGACGGCGTCGGGAACACGGGCGCACAGTGCTCGTTCCTGGCTGGGAGACAATGCAATTCACAAGTTCGGTGCGGTCCTGAACCGACTCGCGGCGTATCGCGCACGCACCGTCGATATCGACGGCTGCGTGTATCGGGAAGGGCTGCAAGCAGTCCGGATCTCCGGTGGGGTCGCGGGCAACGTCGTCCCCGATGCGGCCGAACTCGATGTCAACTTTCGCTTTGCGCCTGACCGCAACGTCGACGACGCCGTCGAACACGTTCGTGAGGTGGTCGAGGGACTGGATCTCGGCTTCGAGGTCACCGACTCGTCGCCCGGAGCGCTTCCGGGTTTGAACCGACCTGCAGCAGCCGCTCTCATCGAGGCCGCGGGCGGACAGGTCCGGGCCAAGTACGGCTGGACGGATGTCTCCCGGTTCTCGGCGCTCGGGATCCCGGCGGTCAACTACGGACCCGGCGACCCCAATCTCGCTCACAAGCGCGACGAACGCGTACCCGTCGAGCAGATCACTCACGTCACACAGGTTCTCCGGAGCTATCTCTCTGCCGGATAGCCTGAACGCCATGAACAGCGACCAGGGGCCAGATAGTTTCGATGAATTCGGCAGTTCCGACGGCCACAGCACCGAGAAGTCGGCCAAGCACAAGGGATCCGTCGTACTGCGTCGTGGCCGGAACACCGAGACGTCCACCTCGGATCAACGACTGCTCGACGAGCGAGGACCAGGGAACTGGATTCACTCCGACACCTGGCGCGTACTGCGTATACAGAGCGAATTCGTCGAGGGATTCGGTGCGCTCGCCGAGGTCCCGAAGGCCGTGACGGTGTTCGGTTCGGCGCGCACCCCCGTCGACCATCCCGAGTACGCCCGAGCCCGGCAGCTCGGAGCCGCGCTCGCGAAGGAGGGCTTCGCCGTCATCACCGGCGGCGGACCCGGCGTGATGGAAGGGGCCAACCGAGGCGCGAGCGAGGCCGACGGGTACTCGATCGGCCTCGGGATCGAGCTACCGTTCGAGCAGGGCCTCAACGAGTGGGTCGATCTGGGCGTCAATTTCAGATATTTCTTCGTCCGCAAGACCATGTTCGTGAAGTACTCGCAGGCATTCGTGTGCCTTCCCGGCGGCTTCGGTACCCTCGACGAACTCTTCGAGGCGCTGACCCTGGTGCAGACAGCGAAGGTCACCAGGTTCCCGATCGTGTTGTTGGGCAAGGACTTCTGGTCAGGACTGCTCGACTGGATAAAGACGACTCTCGTGAAAGAAGGCAAGGTGTCCGAGAAGGACCTCGAACTGATCCACTGCACCGACAGCGTCGACGAGGCTGTCCGGATCGTCCGCGAGGCCCAGCAGTGAGCGATCGCGGCACGACCGAAGGCTTGCTCAGTGTCTGCGTCTACTGCGCGTCGGGTCCCGTCGACGCCTCGTTCATCGACCTGGCCGGCGAGGTCGGCACCGAGATCGGTCGACGAGGCTGGCAGCTGGTCTCGGGCGGCGGCAACGTCTCGATGATGGGCGCGGTCGCGGCGGCGACGCGAGCAGCGGGCGGCAACACGGTCGGCGTGATTCCGAAAGCGCTCGTGCACCGCGAGGTCGCCGATGTCGACGCCGACGAGCTGATCGTGACCGACACCATGCGTGAGCGGAAGAAGATCATGGAGGACCGCGCCGACGCGTTCATCACCTTGCCGGGTGGGATCGGGACGTTGGAGGAACTGTTCGAGACATGGACTGCGGGCTACCTGGGCATGCACAGCAAGCCGATGGTGATGCTCGACCCATTCGGACATTTCGACGGCATGATGCAGTGGATAGACGGATTGCGTGAGACGGGATTCGTGCAGCAGCGCGCACTGGACGCCCTGGTCAGGACCACGACTGTCGCAGCAGCTCTGGACGCCTGCGCAACGTTGTGACAGGTCACCAAGCTCGGCCACGGAGTGAGGTGCTCAAAGTTGTTACTCTCAAGTAGGGTAAGGAATCTCACATCGTCTTCAAAGGGGAGTTCATGGCTGTCGATGCCCGTCAGAAAATCGGAGTGACCGACCTCGCGGTCGCGTTGCCGAAAATGGTGACGGAGGTGCCTAGTCTGCTCAAGGGCCTGGCGGGATTCACCCGCAAGCCCGACCACAAAGCGTCGATCGGTCAGATCTTCCAGGACGCCGCCGCGAAGAACAGCGACCGTCCGTTCGTGCGGTTCGAGGGCGAGTCGATCACCTACCGGGACGCGAACGAGCTCGTCAACCAGTACGCAGCAGTGTTCGCCGACCACGGAGTGAAGCGCGGCGACGTCGTCGGCATCCTCAGCAAGAACCGTCCGGAGGCGCTGTTCGCCGCGCTCGCCGCCGTCAAGCTCGGTGCCACCGCAGGCATGCTGAACTACAACCAGCGCGGCGACGTGCTCGAGCACAGCCTCGGGATTCTCGACGCCAAGGTTCTCGTACTGGACGAGAACACGCAGGAAGCCCTCGATTCGCTGGACGCCGAGCCGAAGGTGGGAGCGGTTCTGCCACTGAAGAAGCTGGCCGAACTCGCGGCGACGGCGTCCACGGCCAACCCGAAGGTGACCGCGGAGATCCAGGCCAAGGAGAAGGCGTTCTACATCTTCACCTCGGGCACCACCGGTATGCCGAAGGCCAGCCTGATGAGCCATTTCCGCTGGCTCAAGTCGATGTCCGGTCTCGGCAACATGGGCGTCCGGCTGCGCAGTAACGACGTCATCTACTGCTGCCTGCCGCTGTACCACAACAACGCACTGACGGTGACGCTGTCCTCGGTCCTCGCAGGCGGCGCGACGATGGCCATCGGCAAGCAGTTCTCGGTCAGCAATTTCTGGGACGACGTCCGCGTCAACAAGGCCACTGCGTTCACGTACATCGGTGAACTGTGCCGTTACCTGCTGACGCAGCCGGAAAAGCCCTCCGACCGTGACAATTCGGTCAAGCTGATCGTCGGCAACGGACTGCGCCCGGAGATCTGGGAGGAGTTCACCGAGCGGTTCGGCATTTCCCGCGTCGCCGAGTTCTACGGTGCCAGCGAGTGCAACATCGCGTTCATCAACGCCCTCAACATGAAGAAGACCGCTGGTATCTGCCCACTGCCCTACGCCGTCGTCCAGTACGACGAGGAATCCGGCAAGGCCAAGCGCGGTCACGACGGCAAGCTGCGCAAGGTCGGCAACGGCGAGGTGGGACTGCTGCTGTCCAAGATCACCGACCGGGCACCGTTCGACGGCTACTCCGACGACAATGCCACCGAGAAGAAGATGGTGCGCGACGGATTCAAGGACGGCGACGCGTGGTTCGACACCGGCGACCTGGTTCGCAAGCAGGGCTGGATGCACGTCGCGTTCGTCGACCGCCTCGGTGACACCTTCCGCTGGAAGGGTGAGAACGTGGCCACCACGCAGGTCGAGGGTGCCCTCGGTGGGCACTCTTCGGTCGACGGTGCTGTCGTGTACGGCGTCGACATCGACGGAACCGACGGCAAGGCCGGCATGGCTGCGGTGACTCTGCGCGAGGGCGAGACCTTCGACGGCAAGTCCGTGGCCGAGCACCTGTACGACAAGCTGCCGACGTACGCGGTGCCGCTCTTCGTCAGGATCGTCGACACCCTCGAGCAGACGTCGACGTTCAAGAGCCAGAAGGTGGCCCTGCGCAAACTCGGCTACGAGGAAGACAATGACAGCGACCTGTACGTGCTGCGCGGCAAGTCCGGTGGCTACGAGAAGGCGTACGACGGCTACGTCGACGAGGTCGCCGCAGGTAAGGCACCCAAGGGCTAGGCCCGTGCCACTATTGATTTCATGAGCACCCTCTGCGGCAAACCGGTCGCCGACGATCGCGCATTGGTCATGGCGATCGTCAATCGCACCCCCGATTCGTTCTACGACGGGGGTGCGAACTTCACCGACGACGCGGCGATGGCTTCGGTTCACCGGGCTGTCGCAGAGGGTGCCGACATGGTCGACATCGGCGGAGTGAAGGCCGGTCCCGGCGACGTCGTCGATGCCGCGGAAGAGATTCGCCGTGTCGTTCCGTTCGTCGAGGCGATTCGCGACGCCTATCCGGAGCTGCTGATCAGTGTGGACACCTGGCGCAGCGAGGTCGCTCGCCTGGCCTGCGGCGTCGGAGCGGATCTGATCAACGACACGTGGGCCGGGGCCGACCCCGAACTGGTGCGCGTCGCTGCCGCCGAGGGCGTCGGCATCGTCTGCTCGCACACCGGCGGAGCGGTACCTCGCACGCGCCCGTTTCGGGTTCGGTACGCCGATGTGGTGGCCGACGTCATCGCCGAAGTCACCGCCGCCGCCGAGAACGCAGTCGCGGAGGGGGTGAAAAAGGATTCGATTCTCATCGATCCGACACACGATTTCGGGAAAAACACCTATCACGGGCTCGAGTTGTTGCGTCGCGTGGACGATCTTGTAAACACCGGGTGGCCTGTGCTCATGGCGCTGAGCAACAAGGACTTCGTAGGCGAGACTCTAGGGGTAGAACTCGCCGACCGGTTGGAGGGAACATTGGCAGCGACAGCATTGGCCGCAGCAGGCGGAGCCCGAATGTTCCGGGTGCACGAGGTGGCGTCGACCAGAAGAGTCGTCGACATGGTGGCAGCGATCCAGGGGCTGAGAACCCCGGCGCGGACGGTCAGGGGTCTGGCATGACACTCGCGGATCGAACGGACGTGACCCGGGCGTGGTCCGAGACCAACAGCTGGGACACCCCGCAATGGACCATCGCCGAGCTCGAAGCCGCGAAGGCGGGCCGCACGGTCTCGGTGGTACTCCCGGCACTCAACGAGGAACAGACTGTTGCTGCCGTCATCGACACGATCCACCCGCTGCTCGGTGGCCTCGTCGACGAGCTGATCGTGCTCGACTCCGGTTCCACGGACGAGACAGCTGTGCGGGCGACGGCGGCCGGCGCGCGGGTCATCAGCCGTGAAGAAGCTGTACCCGGCGTCGACCCGGTACCGGGCAAGGGCGAAGTACTGTGGCGATCCGTCGCCGCGTCGACCGGTGATCTCATCGCGTTCGTCGACTCCGACCTGATCAACCCCGATCCGGCCTTCGTGCCCAAATTGCTGGGCCCACTGCTGATGGGCGACGGCATCCATCTGGTCAAGGGCTACTATCGCCGTCCGCTGCGGACCAGTGGAACCGAGGACGCCAACGGCGGTGGACGTGTCACCGAGCTCGTGGCCAGGCCGCTGCTCGCTGCGCTGCGACCGGAGTTGACCGGTGTCATTCAGCCCCTCGGCGGCGAGTACGCCGGTACCCGCGAGCTTCTGTCCGCGGTGCCGTTCGCACCCGGCTACGGAGTGGAGATCGGGCTGCTGCTCGATACCTACGACAGGCTCGGGCTGCGGGCGATAGGCCAGGTCAATCTGGGTGTACGCAAGCACCGCAATCGCCCGCTGGTCGAACTCGGGGCAATGAGCAGGCAGATCGTCGGGACCATGCTCAATCGGTGCGGGATGGTCGACTCCGGGGCCGGTCTGATGCAGTTCCGCGTCGACGGTGACTCGTTCGAGCCGTTCTCGACCGAGGTGTCGCTGCAGGACCGACCGGCGATGAACTCGCTGACCTAGCGTGTCGGACGGCCGTGACAAGATCGTGGCATGTTGACGCTGCTGATCTACGTCGTCGTCATCGCCGTCGTCGCCGCTGCACTGTTCTTCGTGGCATCGGTGGTGTTCGGTCGCGGTGAGGAACTGGGCCCGTTGCCCGAGGGAACCACCGCGACCGTGCTCCCCGCCGAGGGCGTCACCGGAGCCGACGTGAACTCGCTGAAGTTCCAGCAGACCCTGCGGGGATACAAGCCCAGTGAGGTCGATTGGGCGCTCGAGCGACTCGGCGGCGAGATAGACATGCTGCGGTCGCGACTGTCCGCGGCACAGCAGTCGCAGGACACCATCACCCCGTCCCCGGTCGAGGCAGGACCGGACGAGCGGTGAGCGCGGTCGCCGGACCGGACGGTCGTCTGCGCTGCCCCTGGGGTGCCACCGACGACGACGTGTATCGCAACTATCACGACGTCGAATGGGGGCAGCCGCTGCACGGCCGCAACGAGCTTTACGAGCGGCTCTGTCTCGAAGCGTTCCAGTCGGGCCTGTCGTGGATCACGATCCTGCGCAAGCGTGACAGTTTCCGCACCGCCTTCGCCGGTTTCGATCCGGAGCTGGTGGCCCGGTTCGACGAGGCCGATGTCGAACGACTGATGAACGACGCGTCCATCGTGCGCAATCGGCTCAAGATCGACGCAGCGGTGAGCAACGCGCGCGCCATCGTCGATCTCGAGGACACGGACCTCGACTCCTTGCTGTGGTCTTTCGCGCCCCAACCCAGGTCGGCTCGCCTGACGGAGTTCTCCGATGTGCCCGGCTCGACCCCGGAATCGACGGCTCTGGCCAAGGAACTGAAGCGGCGGGGCCTGCGGTTCGTCGGTCCGACAACCGCTTACGCCTTGATGCAGGCCACCGGAATGGTCGACGATCACCTGTCGGGGTGCTGGGTGCAGGTCGCGAATACCGACTCCGTTTCCCGGTATCGACGGCGATAGGGAAGAATAGGTGTCAACACCCGTCGCCCCGCGACGAATTTATCTTTTAGGCCTAGGCGCCGAGCTGGTGGGCGCAGATCTGGAGGGAGCAGAGGATGGCGGCGATGAAGCCCCGGACCGGGGACGGTCCCCTCGAAGCAACCAAAGAGGGACGAGGAATCGTCATGCGTGTCCCGCTCGAGGGGGGCGGCCGCTTGGTCGTCGAATTGACCCCTGACGAGGCCGCGGCACTCGGTGACGAATTGAAGGGTGTCACCGGCTGATAGCTCTGTCGATCGATCATCGCTCAGCCCCGCTCGCCGTCACGGCAAGCGGGGCTTTGTGTTGTCTCGAAGAGTGTGGGTGCTTTCGATGCGAGAGGGGTGTTCGATGCTGACCGACGTCGTCGACGCGTTGGTGTGCCCGCAGTGTCGAGCACGCGAGCTCGACTCGGGGCTCGGTGTGGGCGACACCGATCGAACGCTGTGGTGCGATCGAGGGCATTCGTTCGATGTCGCCCGGCAGGGCTACGTCAGTTTGCTCACCGGCGACGGTGGCAAGTTCAGCGGCGACTCGGCCGAGATGATCGCGGCGCGTGAGGTGTTCCTGGGGGAGGGGCATTTCGATCCGATCGCGGCAGCGGTCTCGGCGGGTGTCCCGGAGGGCAGTGACGTCGTGCTCGACGTCGGGGTCGGCACCGGTCACTACCTCGCGGCTGTGCTCAACGCCCACGCCGATGCGCGGGGGATAGGCGTCGACGTGTCGAAGTTCGCGGCCAGGCGTGCCGCACGGTCCCATCCGCGGCTGGGGTCCGTGGTCGCGGACATCTGGAGTGGCCTACCTGTGCGGTCGGGCGCACTGTCCGCGGTGACGTGCGTGTTCGCGCCGCGCAACGCCGGTGAACTGAATCGAGTCCTCGTCGACGACGGCGTGTTGGTGGTCGTCACACCCACGTCGCGACACCAGCGTGAGTTGCGTGGACCGCTGGGTCTCATCGGCGTCGAGGAAGACAAGACACGCCGCCTCGGCGAATCGCTGTCCGGTCTGTTCGAGCCGGTGGCCGAATCCCCGCTCGAGTACTCGATGATGCTCTCGCGCAACGATATCGACGCGCTGATCGGCATGGGGCCCTCGGCGCGGCACGGCGACCCCGTTGCTCGGGCAGCTGCGCTGGCGCAGTTTCCCGACACCACCGAAGTCACCGCGTCGGTGACGGTGTCGATCTATCGAGCGACGAATCAGCCGCGCCGCGCCAGCGCGTCGTTGTAGACGGCGAGAGTCTGCTTCGCGATCGATGCCCAGGAGAATTCGGCGACCGCTCGCTCGCGGCCGGCCTTGCCCATCGCTTCCGCGAGTGCGGGGTCGAGGGCTACCTCGTTGACGGTGTCCGCCAGGTTCCGCTCGAAGGCATCGGGTTCGTAGGAGTTGTAATGCACCAGGCGTCCGGTGCGGCCCTCGTCGACGACCTCGGGGATGCCGCCGACATCCGACGCCACGACCGCGGTTTCGCAGGCCATCGCCTCGAGATTGACGATGCCGAGTGGCTCGTACACCGATGGGCAGACGAACACAGCTGCGGCAGAGAGAATCTCGCGAATCTTGTCGGTGGGCAGCATGTCCTTGACCCAGAACACGCCGCTGCGCTGCTGGGCCAGCAACGCCACCGCTCGCTCGGTTTCCGCGGCGATCTCCGGAGTGTCGGGTGCGCCCGCGCACAGTACGAGCTGGATCGACGGATCGAAGTGGTGGGCGGCAGCAATCAGGTGACCCACACCCTTCTGCCGGGTGATGCGGCCGACGAACGCGACGATCGGCTTGTTCGGATCCACCCCGATCTCGTCCAGAGTCGCAGTGCCGTGATCTGCGAACCACCGCTCGGTGTCGATCCCGTTGCGCACCACGTGGACTCGACTCGGGTCGAGGCGCGGATAGGCGTCGAGCACGTCCTTGGCCATGCCCTCGCTGACGGCGATGACGGCGTCGGCGTACTCCACTGCATTCTTTTCCGACCACGACGAGATGCGGTAGCCGCCGCCGAGTTGCTCGGCCTTCCACGGCCGTCGCGGTTCGAGCGAGTGCGCGGTGAGGATGTGCGGAACTCCGTACAGTTCTGCCGCGAGGTGGCCGGCGAGGCCGGTGTACCAGGTGTGCGAATGCACCACGTCCGCCCCCGCTGCCGCGTTGGCCATCCGCAGCTCGGCCGACAGTGTCGTCAGGGCAGCGTTGGCACCGGCGAGTGCAGGATCGGGGTCGTGGACCTGTGCGGTGTCGCGCGGGGCTCCCATGCAGTGGATGTCGACGTCGCACAGCGACTTCAGCTGCGCGGTCAACTCCGTGACATGAACTCCTGCGCCACCGTAGATCTCCGGCGGGTATTCCTTGGTCATCATCGCTACTCGCACGTGAACGAACCTACATTCCCCGGCAGTTGTGCGTGTACTGGTAGCAAGGTTCTCTCGGTGCGGATAGGTTGAGTGGGTGAGGACACAACCGCACGTACTAGGGATTGTGCTTGCCGGCGGAGAGGGTAAGCGCCTTTACCCGATGACCGCGGACCGAGCCAAGCCAGCCGTTCCCTTCGGGGGCGCCTACCGACTCATCGACTTCGTGCTGAGCAATCTCGTCAACGCCGGTTACCTCCGGCTCTGCGTGCTCACCCAGTACAAGTCCCATTCACTGGATCGCCACATCTCGCAGACGTGGCGACTGTCCGGATTCGCCGGGGAGTACATCACTCCGGTCCCGGCACAGCAACGTCTCGGGCCTCGGTGGTACACCGGCAGCGCCGACGCCATCTTCCAGTCGCTGAACCTGGTGTACGACGAGGACCCCGAGTACATCGTGGTCTTCGGAGCCGACCACGTGTACCGGATGGATCCGGAGCAGATGGTGCAGCAGCACATCGACTCCGGTGCGGGCGTCACCGTGGCCGGGATCCGCGTTCCGCGCAGCGAGGCATTTGCGTTCGGGTGCATCGACTCCGACTCCGACGGCAAAATCACCCAGTTCCTCGAGAAGCCGGCTCAACCGCCCGGCACCCCCGACGACCCCGACGTCACGTACGCCTCGATGGGCAACTACGTATTCACCACCAAGGTGCTCGTCGACGCCATCAAGGCCGATTCCGAGAACGTCGACTCCGACCACGACATGGGCGGCGACATCATTCCGGCACTCGTCGAGGCCGGCGTCGCCTCGGTGTACGACTTCAACGACAACGTCGTTCCCGGTGCCACCGAACGCGACCGCGGCTACTGGCGAGACGTGGGCACCATCGACGCCTTCTACGACGCCCACATGGATCTGGTGTCGGTGCACCCCATCTTCAACCTCTACAACCGCCGCTGGCCCATTCGTGGATCGGCCGAGAACCTGCCGCCCGCCAAGTTCGTCCAGGGCGGCTTGGCTCAGGAATCGGTGGTCGGTGCCGGCTGCATCCTGTCGGCTGCCACTGTCCGCAACTCGGTGCTCAGCTCCAACGTCATGATCGACAGTGGCGCGACTGTCGAGGGCAGCGTCCTGATGCCCGGCGTCCGGATCGGCAAGGGTGCCGTCGTTCGGCATGCGATTCTCGACAAGAACGTCGTCGTCGGTGACGGCGAGATCGTCGGCGTCGACCACGAACGCGATCGCGAGCGCTTCAACGTCAGCGCCGGGGGAGTCGTCTCCGTCGGCAAGGGCGTCTGGATCTAGAGCAGAGCCTGCGGCATGTGAGCGGTACTTCGTAGCAGGCTACGAATTACCGCGCACATGCGGCGCAGCCGCTCACGCTCTCGACGCGCAGATCAACCCGTCACCCAGAGGCAGCAGTACCGTCGTCAGGCGCTCGTCCTCGGCGATGGCCCTGGCTGCGGATCGAACGGCCACTGCGGTCGCGTCGCGCTGAGTCGGGTCGGCCACGCGTCCACCCAGTAACGCGTTGTGCAGCACCAGAACTCCGCCGGGGCGCAGGAGTCGAACACTCTCGGCGACGAAGTGCGGATGGTCGGCAGGGCTGGCATCGATGAACACCAAGTCGTAGGTGTCATCGGCCAGTCGGGGGAGCACGTCGAGGGCCCAGCCGTTGATCAGCCGGGTACGCGAAGGCGCAATTCCCCCCGCGCGGAACGCCTCTCGGGCCGCGCGCTGATGCTCCGGCTCGGTGTCGATGGTGGTGAGAACGCCGTCCGCGCGCATCCCGTCGAGCAACCACAGACCGCTGATCCCTGCGCCGGTGCCGATTTCGACGACCGTCTTCGCACCGAGCATCTGGGTGAAAATGGACAGAATTGCGCCGACCGACGGTGGAACCGGGGCGGCACCGAGGTCGACGGCTCGCTCTCTGGCTGCGATGAGAACCTCGTCCTCCTGAGCGGAGTCTTCGGCGTAGGCGAGCATCTTCTCGGCGTTGGTCGGCACGACCCGAGGCTATCGTGCCCCGGGCACAATCTCACGCACACATTCTCAGGTGCGCCTCAGGTGATTCATACCGGACCCACACGCGGGTCCGTCAGGCTGTGGAGGAATCGAAGGTCCGTCTCGATTGCGAAGTGTGAGCTGGAACATCCGAGGGTAGTCGTCGGTTGAATCAGAAGGACGTACGCAGTCCTGAGCAGGAGGATCCAACTATTTACAAGATCAACGGCGATCGCGACACCGCGCGTCTACCCGAGTCCGTACCCACGCCCGACGATCTCAGCGGCACCGCAGTGTTCGATGCGACCGGCGAGGACTCCACCATGCCGTCCTGGGACGAATTGGTTCGCGAACACGGCGACCGAGTCTACCGACTGGCTTACCGGCTGTCCGGCAACGCCCAGGATGCCGAGGACCTGACGCAGGACACCTTCATCAGGGTGTTCCGCTCCCTCTCCAACTACCAGCCCGGCACCTTCGAGGGCTGGTTGCACCGCATCACCACCAACTTGTTCCTGGACATGGTTCGTCGCCGCAGCCGCATCCGGATGGAAGCCCTCCCCGAGGACTACGACCGCGTCCCCTCCGACCGGCCCAACCCCGAGCAGATCTACCACGACGCGCGCCTCGACCCCGATCTGCAGTCCGCACTCGACTCGCTGGCACCGGAGTTCCGTGCCGCAATCGTGCTGTGCGACATCGAAGGACTGTCCTACGAAGAGATCGGTGCGACACTGGGCGTCAAGCTCGGAACGGTTCGCAGCCGCATTCACCGTGGACGCCAGGCGCTACGCGAGTACCTTCGAGTGCACGGGAAGGTCGACTCAGGTCACGCAAGTGTCCACTAGCTACGAGGAGGGTTGGATGACGCAGGCGCGCAAGCGACGGCAATTCAGCTCCACCGAACATCTGGCCAGTGAGGCCGTCGCGGCGTACGTGGACGGTGAACTGCGGATGCCCGCCTACCTCCGTGCTGCTCAACACCTGTCCGAGTGCCCGGAATGCGCCGCCGAGGTCGAAGCCCAGCAGCAGGCCCGCAAAGCGTTGCGCGGGGCGGGTGAGCTGTCCATGCCACACTCGCTGCTCGGGTTGCTCAGTCAGATTCCATCCTGTGCAGGCGAGGACCGGCCGGCCCACACGAAGCGATCGTTCATGTCGGCTGTCGCCGACGTCCGTCGTCGCCGACGCTGACTGCATCGCGATCCACGCGACGACTTCTCACCTGCATCGAGCCGAGCCGACCGCTCGAGTGATACTGAACTCTCACACCGACGTATGCGAGGGGTAACCGGACGCGTGACATCGAATTCGACCAGCACCGAGACGACCGGCACCGACCCGTCGGCGACCGAGCCCGACGGTATGGGTCCGGAAGGTCCACGGTTGCCACCGCGTCCGGTGTATCGACCCTCCGTCGATCCGGTGTCGGCATCGGTGTTCGGACGCCCCGACAACGTCGACGGTTCGTTCTCCGAGCGCAGGCCCGGCGAGGAACTGCCGTCGCGCGTCTCGGTGCGGCCACCCGATCCCATTCTCGCCGAGGCATTCGGACGTCCGGACGACACCGAGGAATCGCTGCAACGTGATCCGAACGCCGAGACCGACAGCGATACCGCCCCGTCGGCTCCGGCCGATCCGTGGCGCGACCCCACCGCTCGGGTGTCCCTCGGCAGCGCGGCGCTCGACACGCCGCCCCCGCCCGTTCTCCCGCCGGGCACCAAGCTCGGTGTGCGCGATGTGCTGTTCGGCCGATCGGTGTCCGTTCGAGCCCTCGTCGTGCTCGGTGTTCTCGCTCTCGTCATCGGGTTGGTCGGCGGCCTCTTCGGGCGCCTCACCGCCGAGGTGACCGGCGCGTTGACCAGCCAGAAAGTGACACTGACCCAGTCCAGTGGCGACGACATCCCGCGCGGGCAGATCAGCAACGTCGCCGACGCCGTCCTGCCGTCCGTGGTGTCGATCCAGGTGACGCTCGGCGAGACCGGCGGCACCGGCTCGGGCGTCGTCATCGCAGGTGAGGGTTACATCGTGACGAACAATCACGTGATCTCGCTGGCCGCATCCGACCCGGAGAACTCGACGTTGGAAGTGACGTTCTCCGACGGCACCAAGGTGCCGGCCGACATCGTCGGCCGCGACACCAAGACCGACCTCGCGGTCCTCAAGACCGATGTCGGCAACCTGACCGTCGCCGAACTCGGTCGTTCCGAGGACGTTCGCGTCGGGCAGGACGTGATCGCCGTCGGCTCACCGCTGGGATTGAACAAGACCGTCACCTCCGGCATCGTCAGCGCGCTCGACCGACCCGTCGCCCTGTCGGGTGAAGGCACCGACACCGACGCCGTCATCGACGCCGTGCAGACCGACGCTGCCATCAACCCCGGCAACTCCGGTGGCCCGCTCATCGACTTCGAGGGCCGGGTGATCGGCATCAACTCGGCGATCCGCAGCGAGAGCGGCGGATCGGTGGGCCTTGGCTTCGCGATCCCGGTCGACGAGGTCTTCGAGGTGACGCAGTCGTTGATCCGAGACGGCGTCATGCGGCACCCGGATATCGGCATCAACGCTCGCTCGGTCATCAACGACACCTCCGCCGGCGCGGAGGTCGCGAACGTCCGCGCCGACGGGCCTGCCCAGCGGGCCGGAATCGTGGAAGGCGACGTCATCACCAAGGTCGGCGATCGCACGGTGGGCGACGCCGACGAGTTGGTCGTTGCCGTGCAGGCCACCACGATCGGTGAGTCGGTTCCGGTGCAGCTCGTCCGCTCGGGACGGCTGGTGGACCTCTCCGTCACGCCGGTTTCGGACTGACGACGTAGGCTGACAGACGTGTTCGGCAACATCGGTTGGGGAGAGCTCGTCATTCTCCTCGTAGCAGCTCTCGTCATCCTCGGCCCGGATCGCCTCCCTGGCGCGATCAGCTGGGTGTCCAAGTCGATTCGGCAGGTCAAGGATTACGCCAACGGTGCCAGCCAGCAGCTCAAGGACGAGCTCGGCACCGATTTCGAGGACTTGCGCAAGCCGCTCGCGGACCTCAACCAACTCCGAGGCATGACCCCGCGGGCAGTGATCACCAAACACCTGCTCGACGGCGACGACTCGGTCTTCAAGAATCCCCTCGACGACACCTTCAAGGGCAAGCCCTTCGACGCCAAGCCGAAGAATTCAGGCGGCCCGACGCCTCAGAACGGCGTGTCCTCGGGCGGTGCGTCCGGCAACACCGTGTCGATGCGCGAGAACGAGCCGAAGTTGTCGGCGGGCGATACTCCGCCGATCGACGCGGACGCGACGTAGCCGGTCTTCGTCCTGCGCCGCATCCCGCCCCTGGTTCTCGTCAATGGACCACTGCACACGTCTGAGCGGTGCAACGGTCCATTCACGCAGTCATGGGTCCGACGTGAATGGACCACTGCACACGTCTGATCGGTGCAATGGTCCATTGACGCGGCAGGGGAAGCGGGCGACGCCGCCCGCCTAGAGTTTGCGCGCCGAGTCGATGCCGAGTGACATTCCGACCAGACCGCGCTCTCGTACTGCCAGTTTCGCAGCCACGGCCTCCAGTGCCTGAGCCGCGGGCGATTCCGGATTGCTCAGCACGATGGGAGTTCCGGCGTCACCGCCTTCTCGGACGGCGGTGTCGAGGGGGATCTGCCCCAGCAGAGGAACGCTCGCACCCACGGCCTTGGTCAGTCGATCCGATACGTCCTGACCGCCGCCGGATCCGAAGATGTCCATGCGGGTGCCGTCGGGCAGCTCGAGCCACGACATGTTCTCCACGACGCCTGCCACGCGCTGCCGAGTCTGCAGGGCAATTGCCCCCGCGCGTTCGGCCACCTCTGCCGCAGCTTGCTGTGGCGTGGTGACCACGAGGATCTCAGCACTCGGAATGAGCTGTGCGACAGAGATTGCCACGTCGCCGGTGCCCGGCGGAAGGTCGAGCAGCAGTACGTCCAGGTCGCCCCAGAAGACATCGGCGAGGAACTGCTGCAACGCGCGGTGCAGCATCGGCCCGCGCCACACGACCGGGGTGTTTCCCTGTGTGAACTGGGCGATGGAGATGAACTTCACGCCGTGTGCCTGGGGCGGCATGATCATCTTCTCGACCTGCGTTGGCTTGGCGTCGTTGCCGAGCATCCGGGGCACGGAGTGACCGTAGATGTCGGCGTCGAGCACGCCGACCGACAGTCCACGAGCGGTCAGTGATGCGGCCAGATTGACCGTCACGCTGGACTTGCCCACGCCCCCCTTGCCCGACGCCACCGCGTACACGCGCGTCAGGGATCCGGGTTGCGCGAAGGGAATGATCGGCTCTGCGGAGTCGCCGCGCAGCGACTTGCGGAGTTCGGTGCGCTGCTCGTCGTTCATCACGTCGAGTTCGACCGTCACCGTGCCGACGCCCGCGACGTCGGCGACCGCGTTCTTGACGCGGTCGCTGATCTCGGTCTTCATCGGGCAGCCGGACGTTGTGAGGTAGATCCCGACCCCGACGGCTCCGTCGTCGGCGATGTCGATGCTCTTGACCATCCCCAGATCGGTGATGGGTTTGCGGATCTCGGGATCGATCACCTTCGTGAGCGCGGTCCGAACGTCGGATTCGGTCAGTACAGCCATTACTTCATGCTAGGCGGTGGGCACTGCGTCGATGGACAGCAGGGCAGCCGGACACCTGATCAGTGAATGCGTGGTAGCTGGTCCGAGGTCGGGATGATGCCGGTGGCGTATCCGGCCGACCATGCGAGCACGTTCGCCACGTAGGCCATCGAGTTGTTGTAGCGCAGGATCGCCTTGGTGGTCGATCCGAGGTCGCGCATATCGGTCCCGTTGTCGCAGAGATACATGCCGGTGGCCAGCGCAGCGTCGTAGAGGTTCTGCGGGTCGGAGACGCCGTCGCCGTTGCCGTCTGCGTGGTAGAGGTTCCACGTCGAGGGCAGGAACTGCATCGGTCCGACTGCGCGGTCGTATTCGGCGTCACCGTCGAGTGCGCCGCCGTCGGTGTCACGAATCACCTGGTTTCCGGCCAGGGTGCCGTTCAGGCGCGGGCCGAGGATGGGCTCGTGCAGCTCGCCCGAGTCGTCGACCTTTCCGTTGTTGGCATGGGTGGACTCGACGCGGCCGATTCCGGCGATGACGGTCCAGCTGATGCCGCAGCCGGGTTGCTGCTGGGCCAGGATTTGCTCGGCGTTCTTGTAGGCGGAGACGTTGACCACCGGAATCGCGATGGGGCTCACCGCGAGGTTGGTGGGGAGCTCGGGTGTGGGCGGGGTCACCGGGGCCGGTGCTGGGACCGGAGCGGGCACCGGCAACTCGGCCTGAGCCACCGGCTGCGCCTGCTGGTCCAGGGCGATGGGCTGCGGAGTCTCGACGACCGAGTTCGATTCCTGCGCGGCCGGAGCCGTCTCGGTGCTGACGAACGGAATGTATTCGGTGGCTCCGGCGCTGGTGGCGGCGGTGACGAGTCCTGCGGGGACGAGTCCTGCCAGAGCAATCACCGAGTTCCGTCGGACCTTGGAATTCGATGCTTTTCTGTGACGACCCACGCGTGCTGTACCTCCTGATTTCCCCGGATGACAACCGGGGCCCGACCTGATGACCGGGATCGAGGGTACCTGATTCGAGACTGTTCCGTTATCGGGCCGTTACCAGGCGCGGAGGCCCGTCTAGTGCAGATCGGTGTCGCCCGACGCGTCGTCGGCCACGCGTGCTGCTGCCTTCTTCCGTGCTTTCTTCGGAATCGCCACGGGCTGCCCGGTCGCCTGCTCGAGTAGCGCCTTGATCTCGTCGAGTTCGCGACGCAGGTAATCGCGGGTTGCGACCTCTCCGACGGCGATGCGCAGTGCTGCGAGTTCGCGGGCGAGGAACTCGGTGTCGGCTTTCGTCTGTTGCGCGCGAGATCGGTCCTCCTCGAGCGAGACGCGGTCGCGGTCGTCCTGCCGATTCTGGGCCAGCAGGATCAGCGGAGCCGCGTACGCGGCCTGGGTCGAGAACGCGAGGTTGAGCAGGATGAAGGGATACGGATCCCACTGCAGGTTGATGGCGACGACGTTGAGGAAGATCCAGACGATCACGATGGCGGTCTGGATTGCCAGGTAACGACCGGTACCGAGGAACCTCGCGGCCTTCTCGCCCGACTTGCCCAGGTCGACGTCGAGGCTGACGTTGAACAACCGCGATCCACGCGGGGTGTCCATTCTCTGGCGTGCTGTTTCTTTCACTGTCCGGCCACTTCCTGATCTCGCCAGTCCTCGGGCAGCAGGTGATCGAGGACGTCGTCCACGGTCACGGCCCCGACCAGGTGGTCCTCGTCGTCGACCACAGGGCCGCAGACGAGGTTGTACGTCGCGAAGTATCGCGTCACGGCGGTGAGGCTGTCGTCGGGGGACAAGCGCGGCAGAGCGCTGTCCACAACTCCGCCGACCAGGCTCGCCGGGGGTTCTCGCAGCAGCTGTTGCAGATGGACGCAGCCGAGGTACGGCCCGGTCGGTGTTGCGGTCGGGGGCCGGACCACGAACACCAGTGACGCCAGCGCGGGTGTCAGGTCGGGGTTACGTACCCGGGCGAGCGCCTCGGCCACCGTGGTCGACGCGGTGAGGATGACGGGCTCGGGGGTCATCAGGCCACCGGCGGTGTCGGGGGAGTGTTCGAGCAGGCGACGGACGGGTGCGGAATCCTCCGGATCCATCAGGCGCAGAAGCGATTCCGCCTCGGTCTCGGGCAGCTCGCCCAGCAGATCGGCAGCGTCGTCGGGGTCCATGGCCTCGAGCACGTCGGCACCACGGTCGACGCCGAGGTAGTGCATCAGCTCCACCTGATCGTCGTCGGGCAGTTCCTGGACGACGTCGGCGAGGCGCTCGTCGTCGAGTGCCCGAGCGACTTCCATACGGCGCTTGACGGGCAGCTCGCGCATCGCGTTGGCCACGTCGGCCGCGCGCAGGTCCTCGAACTGCATGAGCAGCTGCGCCACACCCTGATCGGGCATCGACAGCTCGTTCTGCGTGAGCCCCTGCACGTGCTGCCAGTCCACGACGTGGATCGCACCGCGTCGCGCCAGCCGTTGCCGCTGTTTGCGTACGGCGACCCTGGCCACCACCCAATCCCGCGTTCGGGTGAGCTCGACCCCCAGGTCGACGACGATCGAATCGACGTCGTGCAACTCGTCGAGCTCGGGGTCGTCGACGCGCACCTTGGAGTCGAGGATCTGCGCGAACACAAGAATCTCGTTCGCGCGCTGCGTGAATCGACGCAGACTGACGTTTCCGGTCGTGAGCTGGACCGAGTTGGGCTCGATACTGGTGACTCTGAGCATCGGTACGAAAATTCTTCGCCGAGTTGCCAATTCGACCACGAGGCCGAGGACTCGCGGTTGCGCTCTACCGACGCGCATCGAGATGACCACGTCGCGGACCCGGCCGATCGATTCGCCGTCGGGCCCCAGGACGCCCAGGCCGGCGAGCCTGGCCGCGAATACCTTGCTCAGTGCTGCCATGATGGCAAGGTTAGAGGCTTCGCAATACAGAGGGTGAATCAGACAGGGGTTGTGCTTTCGTGAGTGCTTCGGGCATGCGGCGGTCGGTACTGGCCGTTCCGGGCAGTTCGGACAAGATGATCGCCAAGGCCAAGGGTCTTCCTGCCGACGCGATCTTTCTCGATCTCGAAGACGCCGTCGCGCCGATTGCGAAGGTCGAGGCACGGGCGCGCATCGTCGACGCCCTGAACTCCGACGGCTGGGGCGATCAGCTCAAGGTCGTACGCGTCAACGACTGGACGACCCAGTGGACGTACGGCGACGTCATCGATGTCGTCTCCGGTGCCGGACGCACTCTCGACGCCATCCTGCTGCCCAAGGTCGAGTGCGCCGCGCATGTGCAGGCGCTGGACCTACTGCTCACTCAGATCGAGAGGGAGCACGGACTCGACGTCGGCGCCATCGGAATCGAGCCGCAGATCGAGAGCGCGCGCAGTCTGCGCAACATCGACGAGATCGCGACCGCGAGCCCCCGGGTGCAAACCCTGGTGTTCGGTCCCGCGGATCTGATGGCCAGCGTGAACATGCGCACCCTTGTCGTCGGTGAGCAGCCGGTCGGATACGACACCGGCGACGCCTACCACCACATTCTGATGACCATTCTGCTCGCGGCCCGGACGCACGGCTTGCAGGCGATCGACGGGCCCTACCTGCAGATTCGCGATCTCGACGCCTTCCGACGGGCAGCGGGCCGCACGGCCGGTCTCGGTTTCGACGGCAAGTGGGTGCTGCACCCGACGCAGATCGAGGCGGCCAACGAGATCTTCGCGCCGCGTCAGGCCGATTACGACAAGGCCGAGATGATTCTCGACGCGTACGAGTTCCATACGTCCGCGGCAGGCGGTGGTCGCGGCGCGGTGATGCTCGACGACGAGATGATCGACGAGGCGAGTCGCAAGATGGCGCTCGTGGTCTCGGCGAAGGGGCGAGCGGCCCGAATGACGCGCACGACGGCCTTCGTCGCGCCCTCGTCCTGATCGAGCC
This sequence comes from Rhodococcus sp. ARC_M12, assembly GCF_022810385.1. Classification (NCBI taxonomy): domain Bacteria; kingdom Bacillati; phylum Actinomycetota; class Actinomycetes; order Mycobacteriales; family Nocardiaceae; genus Rhodococcus; species Rhodococcus sp. ARC_M12. The sequence continues at coordinate 33,791 of NZ_JALGQI010000018.1, forward strand.
GCCCGCGCTGTGAACCGGCACAACGGGTGTGCCGGGTGTCCGTTTCGGGGCACAATGGAGTCATGACCAATCCCCTCTCGCAGTCCGGCCGCCCCGGGCAGGGCCTGCCGACGCCGCCTTCCGGTTGGCCCATCGGCTCGTATCCCACCTACGCCGAGGCCCAGCGTGCCGTCGACTATCTGTCCGACGAAGAGTTCTCGGTACAGGACGTGACGATCGTCGGCGTCGATCTGATGCAGGTCGAACGCGTTCTCGGACGCCTCACGTGGCCCAAAGTGATTGGTGGAGGCATTGTTTCGGGCGCATGGCTCGGTGTGTTCCTCGGTCTGGTGCTCGGAATCTTCAGCGAGAACATCTTCGGAGCCCTGCTCATCGGCGTCGGCGGTGGCATCATCTTCGGTTTGATCTCGGCGTCCATTCCGTATGCGGCCACCAAGGGGCAGCGAGATTTCGCGTCGAGCATGCAGTTGGTCGCGGGCCGGTACGACGTCCTCTGTGAGCCCCGAACCGCGGAGAAAGCACGCGACCTGCTCGCCAAACTGTCGATCTGATCACACCTGGTGGACGACCAGGCAACCGACAGGTAACGGAATAGCCCCAAATCGCCCTCGATGCCAGTGAGTTCGGTTACGTTTCTTTCGTGCACGGCAGTCTCACCCAGTGTGCTGCGCGAGTAACTGAACGTACGGAGGCGGAAAGTGCCGAGACATCGTGGTCGTAGGCGTGGAAAAGCAACGAGGATAGGGGTGTTGGCGGCAGCGGCTCTGGTGACGAGTCCGTTGCTCGCAGCGTGTGGTTCGTCCGACAGTTCGGTTCCGGTTCTGAGTTTCTACACTGCCGCAGACGGCGCAGAGCAGTACGCCGCTGCGGCTCAGCTGTGTTCGGACGCCTCGAACGGTCGATACCGCGTGGAGCAGAGAACTCTGCCCAAGAGCGCGAACGATCAGCGACTCCAACTCGCACGGCGTCTCGCCGGAAACGACAAGACGCTGGATCTGATGACGCTCGACGTGGTGTGGACGGCCGAATTCGCCGAAGCCGGATGGGCATTGCCCGTTCCCGAGGACCTGTCTGCGAAGCTACGCGACGGCTCCACACTCGAAGGCCCCCTCGCCACGGCGGAATGGCAGGACCAGCTGTACGCGGTTCCGCTCAACTCCAACACCCAGTTGCTGTGGTACCGACCGGACGTGGTTCCCGACGGTGCCCCTCCGCAGACCTGGGACCAGATGATCGACATAGCCGAGGCCAACGCGGCCGCCGGTCAGCCGTCGGAGATCGGCGTCCAGGCCAAGCAGTACGAGGGCTTCATGGTCTGGTTCAACTCGCTGCTCGAGAGCGCGGGCGGGTCGGTCGTCGGTGAAGACGGAACGACGGTGACCCTGAACGACACTCCCGAGCACCGCGCCGCCACCGAGAAAGCCCTCGAGATCATCAAGCGGGTCGCCACCGCCGACGGCCGCGATCCATCGGTCTCGCAGAGCGACGAGGGAACCGCCCGGCTCGGCATGGAAGCGGGACGGATGGCCTTCCAGGTCAACTACCCCTTCGTGTTGCCCGGCCTGAAGGAGAACGCCGCGGCGGGCGCGGTGTCGTTCCTCGATCTGTCCGGTGTGCCTGCCGATCAGCAGGACGCGCGGATCGCCGAGGTGTTCCGTAGCGCTCCGTACCCGGAGGTGAATCCCGGTGAGCCCGCGAAGGTCACCATCGGTGGGTTCAACATAGGCGTCGCGAAGACCACCCAATACGAGGACCTCGCATGGGAGGCCGTCGAGTGCCTCACCAACGAGGAGAACCAGCGCAACAACGCCGTCAACGGTGGTGTGCCGCCGGTGCTTGCACGCCTGTACGACGATCCGGAGTTCCAGGCCGTCTATCCCGCGTGGGAAGGGGTTCTCGGCTCCATCGAGTCGGCAGCCGTGCGGCCCGTTTCGCCTGCGTACCAGAGCATCTCGATTCTGCTGACCGATGCGCTCAACCCGCCGCAGGACATCGACCCGGTGGCCGACGTGGACAAGCTCGCAGATCTGGTCACCAAGGCCGTCAATTCCGAAGGGTTGATTCCATGAGTGCTCCTACCGAGTCGCAGCCTCAGTCGCAGCCCGCCGACAAGCAGGCTGCCCTGAAGAACGTCTCCGACGGCAAGAAGGCCGAACGTCGGCTGGGGCTGTTGCTCATCGCACCCGCCGCCCTGCTGATGATCGCGGTGACCGGATATCCGATCATCTACGCGTTCTGGCTCAGCCTGCAGAAGTACAACCTCGCGTTTCCCGAGGATCGTGAATTCGTCGGTGTCTCCAACTACGTGACGGTGCTCTCCGACGGTTACTGGTGGACGGCCTTCAGCGTCACGGCCGGCATCACGATCATCTCGGTGATCATCGAGTTCATCCTCGGCCTCGCGGTGGCTCTGGTCATGCACCGCACCATCTTCGGCCGTGGACTGGTACGCACCGTGGTGCTCATTCCGTACGGCATCGTGACCGTCGCCGCGGCGTACAGCTGGTACTACGCCTGGACCCCGGGCACCGGCTACCTCGCGAATCTGCTGCCCGACGGCAGTGCCCCACTCACCGAGCAGTTCCCATCCCTGGCCATCGTCGTGCTGGCCGAGGTGTGGAAGACGACGCCGTTCATGGCGCTGCTGCTCTTGGCAGGGCTGGCGCTGGTGCCCGACGATCTGCTCAAGGCAGCCGAGGTCGACGGGGCAGGCGCGTGGACCAGGTTGATGCGCATCACGATCCCGTTGATGAAGCCGGCGATTCTCGTCGCGGTGCTCTTCCGCACCCTCGACGCGTTCCGCATCTTCGACAACATCTACGTCCTGACCCGAGGTAGCAACGAAACCGGATCGGTCTCGATCCTCGGTTACAACAATCTGTTCGGTGCGTTCAACCTCGGACTCGGGTCGGCGATCAGCATCCTGATCTTCTTCTGCGTCGCGATCATCGCGTTCGTGTTCATCAAGTTGTTCGGTGCCTCGGCACCGGGATCCGACGACGGAGGCCGCAAGTAATGACCACTGTTACGCCTCGCAAGAAGGTCGGTTGGACGGTCGTCAACGTCCTCGTCCTGATCTACGCACTCGTTCCGCTGCTGTGGATCATCAGTCTCTCGTTCAAGTCGACGGCGACCATCGCGGACGGCAAGTTCATCCCTACTTCGATCACCTTCGACAACTACAAGGGCATCTTCCAGACGAACCAGTTCACCTCGGCCCTGGTGAACTCCATCGGCATCGGTCTGATCACCACGGTGATCGCCGTGGTGATCGGCACGATGGCCGCGTACGCCGTTGCTCGCCTGGACTTTCCGGGCAAGAAGGCACTCGTCGGTGCGGCACTGCTGATCGCGATGTTCCCCCAGATCTCCCTGGTGACACCGCTGTTCGACATCTCCCGCTCGCTGGGACTGTTCGACACCTGGCCGGGACTGATCATCCCGTACATCACCTTCGCGTTGCCGTTGGCGATCTACACCCTGTCGGCGTTCTTCCGCGAGATTCCGTGGGAGCTGGAGAAGGCAGCGAAGATGGACGGCGCGACGCCCGCACAGGCGTTCCGCAAGGTCATCGCCCCGCTGGCCGCACCCGGCATCGTCACCGCCGCCATCCTGGTGTTCATCTTCGCCTGGAACGACCTGCTGCTCGCCATCTCGCTGACGGCGACGGAACGTTCGGTCACCGTCCCGGCGGCCATCTCGCAGTTCACCGGTAGCTCTCAGTTCGAGGAGCCCACGGGATCGATCGCGGCGGCCGCCGTCGTCATCACGATCCCGATCATCATTTTTGTGCTCTTCTTCCAACGACGTATCGTGGCGGGCTTGACGTCCGGCGCAGTGAAGGGATAACCGTCATGGCCGAAATCGTTCTCGACAAAGTCACCAAGCTCTACCCCGACGGCGCAGCGGCGGTGAGCGACGTCGACATCACCATCGCCGACGGCGAGTTCATCATCCTCGTCGGGCCGTCCGGTTGCGGAAAGTCCACCACCCTCAACATGATCGCCGGTCTCGAGGACATCTCGTCCGGCGAGCTGCGCATCGCGGGGGAGCGCGTCAACGAGAAGGCACCGAAGGATCGCGACATCGCGATGGTGTTCCAGTCGTACGCGCTGTACCCGCACATGACGGTGCGGCAGAACATCGCCTTCCCGCTGACGCTCGCCAAGCTCTCGAAGTCGGAAATCAACAGCAAGGTCGAGGAGGCAGCCAAGATCCTCGATCTGAGCCAGCATCTCGACCGCAAGCCGGCGAATCTCTCCGGTGGTCAGCGTCAGCGAGTTGCCATGGGCCGCGCCATCGTTCGTACACCCAAGGCGTTCCTGATGGACGAGCCGCTGTCCAACCTCGACGCGAAGCTGCGCGTGCAGACCCGCGCCGAGATCTCGCGTCTGCAGAAGCGGCTCGGCACCACCACCGTGTACGTCACCCACGACCAGACCGAGGCCATGACCCTCGGCGATCGCGTCGTGGTGCTGCGCGGCGGGTTGGTGCAGCAGATCGGTTCTCCGCAGGAGCTCTACGACAAGCCGCGAAACCTGTTCGTGGGCGGCTTCATCGGATCGCCCTCGATGAACTTCGTTCCCGGACAGCTCACCTCGAACGGTGTCTCGACCGCGTTGGGCGATATCGACATCCCGCTCGAACGGATGGATGCGATCAAGGCCAAGAACCCCGGCCGCGAGGTGGTCGTCGGCATCCGCCCCGAGCACTTCGAGGACGCGGCCCTGATCGACGGCTATCAGAAGATGAGCGGTGCCACCTTCACCGCCACCGTCGATGTGCTCGAGTCGATGGGCAGCGACAAGTACGTCTACTTCACCCTGAAGGGTGCGCGCGTCGAATCCAGCGAACTGCAGGAACTCGCGGCCGATGCGGGCATCGCCGATCTCGGTGGCGCACAGGTGGTTGCGCGTCTGGCCGCCGAGTCCAAGGCCGCCGAGGGTGGTCAGGTGGAACTGTGGTTCGACCCGGCGAAGATCTCGGTGTTCGACCAGGCCTCGGGTGCCAACCTGACGCTGTAGAGCGGCTGCGCCGCATGTGAACGAAACATCGTAGTGGACTACGAAGTTTCGTTCACATGCTCGCTGCCTGCACCGACCACGACCGACTCGTGAGCCGCCGGAGTGCTCTTGATGGCCATCGCCACGAACGCGACCACGAGGCAGGCCACCGCGCCTGCGGCGAAGGCTGCGGTGTAGACGCTCTCGCGGGCAACGACCGTCCCCTCGATGGTGAACATGGCGAGGACGGTGGTCAACGTGGCGCTCGCGATCGAGGTGCCGACTGTCCTGACGATCGAATTGACGCTGTTCGCCACGCCGGTGTCGGCGGCGCTGACTTCGGCCATCAGCAGGTTGGGCAGCGCCGCGAAGGCGAGGCTGACGAACATGTTGATGACGATGCCTGCGGTGATCAGCTGCCAGGTGTGATCGTGGGCCAGTGCCACGAAGGCGAACCCGATCAGCCCGATCACCGCTCCTGCGATCAGCACTCGGCGGGGCCCGAACGATCGGATGAGTCGACCGCTGATCACCGCGGCAACCACTCCCACCGCAGCACCGGGTAGCAGGTACACGACGCTCGCTTCGAGAACGTTGGCGGTGAAGCCGTAACCGGCGACGGCGCGTGGGGTCTGCACGAAGTACGAGCAGGCGAGAAAATTGACGAACATGCCGATGCCGACGAAGAGCGTGGCGACGTTGGTGGCCAACAGTGGACCGTGAGTGAGCATGCGGGGCGCGACGAGCGGTGCATCGATGCGCTTCTCGAAGATCCACCAGACCGTTCCCAACAGTGCGCCTGCGACAGCGCAGCCGATGGTGGCCACCGAACCCCAGCCCCACGTCCGGCCCTGGGTGAGGGCGAGGAACAGCAGCAGAAGAGTGCCGGCCAGGAGCACGGCACCCCACCAGTCGACGGATCCGCGGGCGTGTCGTGGTCGTACAGGCACGCCGAACCAGGCAATGGCGAGAGCGACGACGACGATGGCGACGGTGAGCCAGAACACGCGGTGGTAGTCGGCGCCGTCGGCCGTGAGCAGCCCCGTCAGCACCAGTCCGAATCCGCCGCCCACGCCGAGCGTGCCGGACAGGATCGACATGGAGCCGACGAGTGCGCGGGGTGGCATTTCGTCGCGCAACACGGCAAGAGCGATGGGGAACAGGGCGTACGAGACGCCCTGCAGGATACGGCCGACCAGCAGCCAGACGAGTGAATCGGTCAACGCTGCCAACAGCGACCCGGCCAGCACGACAGTCAGGACGCCGACGAGAACGGGTCGTTTACCGTGCAGGTCGGCGAGCCGGCCGATGACGGGGGTGGCGATGACCGCGGCGAGGAGATTGGCCGTCAGTACCCAGCCCGCTGCCGTGGTGCCGACGCCGAGCTGGGTACCGATGGTGCCCACGATGGGCACGACCATCGTCTGCAGGACGGCGAGAGTCATCACGATGAAGCAGAGTCCGGGCAGCAGCGTGCGGCGGGTGGACATGGAGGAGCTACCTCGTTACGTGTGAAAAACGAACCGAATCGAACACAAATGTTGAACGCATCTAAGTAATTGTCGGCTACGGCTCGACCGTGGGGCTCGCGAGGGCGTAGTCCTACGGCCGGTTCGACGGGGTCATTGGCCCCGGTTGGGCTTCCCCAGCGCTTTCTGCCGGAGTTCGCTGACGATTTCGTCGTTCCAGACGTGTTCGCGTACCAGGCGGTAACGCTCCCGGCTCATCCACAGGTACGCCTCCGCGTCGGTGCGATCCTCGAGAATTTCGGCCGCGCGCACCATGCGCACCACCGGCAGGTACTCCTCACCGAACCAACGCCGCGCGACGGTACCGCGGTCGACGAATTCGCCGACCTCCTGCATCAACCGGAATCCCCACGCCTCCACCGATTCGCTCAGCTGGGCGTAGTCGAAGGGGTCGGTGACCTGTACGGCCTCGCGGGCCCGGCCCACCAACGGCACTCGACTGAGGAAGATGCGCCGGTGATCCTTGATCAGCAGGTCGCCGCGTCGAGTGATGCCCTCGGGTGAGATGCGCGTGATGATCTCGGTGACGACGGCATCGATCGACGTCCGGTGCATCGCGAAGGCGATGGAGACTCGGTGATGACCGTCGACGACGAAGTGCATCCCACCGATGCGGTAGACCTGGATCGGCGGCATCGCCTCGCCTCGGCGTTGAGCGGCCGCGAGTCGCTGCCAGCGTTCGCGGATACGCGCTGACGTCGGCCGGAAGAATCGATCGAAATCGCGCGTGCGATCGACACTTCCGACGATGGTGTCGACGCGGATGACCTGCAGGCCGAGGTGACGCTCGCCCACCTTGCCGAGGGCGGCGACCACCTCGTCGAACGGCAGAATGGTGTTGACGTCGTCGGGTTGACGCCGGAGCCACCCGACCAGCCGGGCGACGTCGGCGCGTCGGCGCTGGCGGGTGAAGTCGTTCTCCGCATCCGCGGCCGGAAATCCGGTGTCACGTGCCATGTCTGCGCCTCACGATCTTCGGTGCCTCGAAATCCGTTCTGCTGTCGCCCGGTTCGATCTCGAGAAGGGTGTATCCGACGGTGTTGATCACCGCGGCGTCGTGCAGGGTCAGATCGTCCGGGGTATGACCGTGCGGATGAATATGACCGTGCAACAACAACTGTGGGGAGAGTCGACGCGTCACCTCGTTCAGGCAGTCGAAACCGATGTGCGCGGGGTCGGTGTCGTCGCCGACCCCGAGCGGTGGACTGTGGGTGAGCAGAATGTCGACGGGCCGAAGATCCTTGCGCACGGTGCGATGCCACGCGAACGTTCGGGTCAGGGTGCGTGAGCGCCGACGTTGCTGCCGTTGGGTCCACTGATTGGGCCCACCGTTGTAGCGGATGGACCCGCCGAGACCGGCGATCCGCAGACCGGCCGCGGAGACGATGCGACGGTCGACGTTGACGGCACCGACCGGTCCGGGCCAGGTGGCGGGCAGCCCGGCGCGCATCCACCCCGCGCGCCCGGCCGAGTATCCGGTGAGGTCCGCGTCGTGGTTGCCCGGGACGAAGACGCACGGCGCGTTCAACGCGTCGGTGAGGTACTCGAGGTAGTCGAAGGGGAGGTCGCCCGCGCCGAGGATCAGGTCCACTCCGAGCGACTTCACCTGCGGACTCCACAGTGATTCGATCGTTTCGTCGGCAACTGCGAGAACGGAGACCACGGGTACGACGGTACCCACCTCCGGTGCGGGGGCACCTCCGAACGGACTTCTCGGGCATCGGTGGTGTTGGATGGGTCAGGTGAGCGACAGTGTCATTGCAGCGGTACGCGCACATCTGGTGACCGAGATCGGCGACGACAACCCGTCGTCGGCGTCGGTGACGTTCCTCGGCCTCGAGTCGCTGGACGTCCTGAGATTCGGCGCGGACTCCGACGTGGTCCGGTACGCCAGTCTCGGCTGTTCTCGGCACCCCATGGCCGACCCCAACGAACTCGTTGCCGATCCCTCGCGGGGCCCCCGTGCAGAACTGGTGCTGACTCTTCGCGGTGGGGCAGGCGTGGCGTCGGGCGTGCACAAGTCCTTGGCCGTGCTCGCCGCGTCACCCGCGGTGGAGGGCGTCGTGCTCGTCGAGGATGCGCTGCTCGATCTGGGTGAGCCGCTGTGGACCAACGCGCCGTTCACTGCCGTGCTGCTCGGTGACAGTGATATCGCGGATCTGACTCTGCCCGAGCCCTACGATCCGGTTCGCTTTCTGGCTGCCGTGCCTCTCACCGGCACCGAGGCGGCCTGGGTGCGGTTGCGCGGCGCGGACGCGCTGCGCGAGGCGTGGACGGAAGCGGGAATCGACGTGCGCGATCCCAACCGGTCCGCAGCCAGCCTCTGATCCGCCCCTACTGCGCGTAGGACGCCAACTCGGGTTCGGCGTCCACCGAGTCGTTCTCGAAATGCTGGGGAACGCCGAGGCCGTAGGCGAATCCGGTGATCGACGATTCCAGCGTGTAGCGCAGCTGGGGCATCGTCGTGGTGAAGCACAGGTTCTTCGAAATGCGTTTCTGCGCAGCGGGTCCGTCGTGGTCGAGTGCGTCGAGCACGATGTTGTACGCGACGTTGTCACCGAGAATGCCGAAGTGTTCGACCGGTCGTAGTGGGCAGATGTCCTGCACGGCGATGTTCGACGCTCCGGCAAGGGTGCTCGCGCGCGGTTGCGGATAGATCAACTCGTCGAATTGCGTGTAGATCGAGGTGTAGCCCGGCCCGTCCGGCAACGGACGCGCCGCCAGCGCGGTGAGGAACTTCGATCCGGTGGCGATCTGCCAGTTCGCCGGCGGGCACTCCTGCGCGTCGTCACATCCCGACCGTGCCGAGTCGGTGCCGTTGTACGGGGTGGCGAGCGAGATGAAATCCGACACCAGGGCAGGCAGGTCCGGCCAGAACGTCAACGCCCACAGCTCGTCCAGTGGGCCGTGCTGGTGACCCATCATGACCACCTGGCGACCGCTGTCGGCGGCCATCGTGCGGACGGCGTGCACTACATACTGGGCGGCGATCTGCAGGTCGCCGTACCCCTCGTCGGGGAAGGAGAGGCTGCACACCGGTATCCCTGCAGCGGGCAGTGATCGAAGATAGTTCCAGCCGAAGGATTGCTGATCGGTGGCGAAGGCCGGGGTGAGCAGGACCGGATCGCGGGTGGCGTCGCGCAGATCGGTGGTGCACGTGAGGGCCTTGTCCAGTTCGGCCGCCGCGACGGTCAGCGGCGGGCCGACGGCCGCCTGCCCTGGTTCGGAACCGGTCTCGGCCGATGCTGCCGCCGGGGTGAACGAGCAGAGTGCGGCGACGGCCGAGGCCACCGCCAGAGCGCGGATCTTCATCGTTACCTTCCGAAATGAACTGCACGTCTTGTGCAGTGTCATCCGGTGAGGGCCGGGGGGCTCAACACCCGTGGAGCTTCGGGGGAATCGCCAACAATCGCGTCCGCACGTTGGACGATGTCCAATTTCCGAACGTTGCTAGAGCCAGTCGTTCTTGTGGAACGTGCGCCACAATCCGAGACACACGCACAGGACGATTGCGACCATCAGGTGGTAGCCGTACGTCCAGTGCAGTTCGGGCATGTTGTCGAAGTTCATCCCGTAGATGCCCGCGACCATCGTCGGCACAGCGGCGATCGCCACCCACGCCGAGATCTTGCGCATGTCCAGGTTCTGCTGCATGGTCACACGCGCCAGCGCGGCGTCGACGAGTGAGCTGAGCACCTCGTCGTACTCGGAGATGCGCTCGGCCACCGTCGTGTGATGGTCCTGTACGTCGCGCAGATAGCGCCGCACGGCTTTGGGGACGCTCGGCTCCTGCACCAGCCGCGCCAGCGGCGTCGACAGCGGTGTCACCGACCGGCGAAGCTCCACCACCTCCCGCTTGAGGAGATAGATGTTCTCGATGGGCACGTGGTGGTGCGGCGAGAACACCTCCTCCTCCATCCCGTCGACGTCTCGCTCGATCGATTCGGTCACCGCGAGATACTCGTCGACCACGTGGTCTGCCACCGCGTGCAGCACCGCCGACGGTCCGAGCGCGAGTTGTTCGGAGTTCGCTTCGAGACGCTGACGCACGCCGGCCAACCCGGAATGCTCACCGTGCCGGACGGTGATGACGAAGTCACGGCCGACCATCACCATGATCTCGCCGCTCTCGACGATCTCGTTGGCGGTCGTCACCGACTCGTGCTCGACGTACTTCACCGTGCGCAGCACCAGGAACGCGACGTCGTCGTAGCGCTCGAGTTTTGGCCTCTGGTGGGCGTGCACGGTGTCCTCGACCATCAGCTCGTGCAGCCCGTAGCACTGAGCGATGGCACTCATCTGGTGGTCGTCGGGCGCGTGCAGACCGACCCACACGAATCCCTCGCCGCGGGCCCGCACCTCTGCGATGGCCGAGGTGTGGGTGAATCTGCCGGGCAGCCGGGCGCCGTCGACATAGACCGCGCTGTCGACGATCGCGCGGGCCGTGGGCACCGGAATTCGCGGTGTCGGCTCGTGATCTGCCTTGGCGGTACGTCGATGCAGTGAGGGCAGCGACGGGCGAGGTGGAAGGGACGGCATGGCGGGCAATCGTACGCCAGCAAAACGACGAGAGAGTGGGCCTGAAACACTGTGCAGGTGCTCATCGATCTCCACACCCACTCGACGGCGTCCGACGGCACCGACAGCCCGGCCGAGCTGGTCCGCGCCGCAGCCGGAGCGGGACTGTCGGTGGTGGCTCTGACCGACCACGACACCACCGCGGGCTGGGACGAGGCTGCCTCTGCGCTGCCGTCCGGACTGACGCTCGTGCGCGGTATGGAACTCTCCTGCAGTGGACGAGGCGAGGACGGCGAGCCGGTTCCGGTGCACCTGCTCGCGTACCTGTTCGACCGGGCGAACGAGGCATTCGCCGGGGAGCGCGCTCGTCTACGGAGCGAGCGGGTGACGAGGTTGCGTGCCATTGCCGAGAAGATGGCGGCGGACGGTTTGCCCATCGACCCCGACGCGGTGCTGGCCTCGGCCGGGGAGGCGGCCGGGCGACCGCACCTGGGCCGTGCGCTGATCGACGCCGGGTACGTTCCGAACATGGACGCTGCGTTCGCAGGTCCGTTGGCGACCAGCGGCAAGTACTACGTCGAGAAGGTCGACACCCCCCTCGAGGTCGCGGTGGACATGATCGCCGCGGCGGGCGGTGTCAGTGTGCTCGCGCACGCAAGAGCTCGTGCCCGCGGCCGCATCCTCGACCTGGATCACATTCGCGAACTGGCAGCTCGCGGTCTCGGCGGAGTGGAAGTGCACCACATGGATCACTCGCCGGAGGACACCGCGGTGATGGCCGATCTCGCCGAGGAGCTGGATCTGATCGTCACCGGATCCTCGGATTACCACGGAACCAACAAGACGGTGAAGCTGGGCGAATACACCACCGCCCCGGAGCACTACGACCGACTGGTTGCGGCGGCCCGCCCATGACATTCGACGTGACGCTCTACCTCACGGTGCTGATCACCCTCTTCGTCATCATGGACCCCCCGGGCGCGATCCCGGTGTTCCTGTCGCTGGTGGGCCTCAAGAGCAAGGAAGCGCGCAACAAGGCCGCGTGGCAGGCACCGACGGTGTCGCTGACCGTCATCTCGGTGTTCGCGATCGGCGGCCAGGCAATCCTGAGCTATCTGCACATCGGTATTCCGGCACTGCAGGGTGCGGGCGGGTTGCTGTTGCTGCTCATCGCCTTGTCGCTGCTGACCGGAAAGGGCGCGGGCGGAGACACCGCCGCGGAGGACGTCAACGTCGCACTCGTGCCGCTCGGGACTCCGCTGATGGCCGGCCCCGGTGCCATCGCCGCCGTGATCGTCTACGTCAGCCAGGCCGACGGTGACGCAGGATCGTTGCTGGCAATTGCCTTGGGCATCATCACCATTCACGTTCTGTTCTTCCTCGTACTGCGATTCTCCACGGCACTCATCCGGCTGCTCGGAGAGGGCGGTATCTCCCTGTTGGCCCGCATCGCGGGACTGTTGCTCGCTGCCATCGCGGTGCAGTTGATCGCGGACTCGGTTCGCGGATTCGTGGCCGGCGGATGACCGGGGCAGGGGCCGGGTTGCGATTCCTGCGCGGGCTCAGCGGCATCGTCACCGCGGGACTCGTGGTGCTCGCCGTCGCCGTCGCCGTCACGCAGTATCTCGGCCACACTCGCGGTTTTCCGGGGCCGGGTGGTCTCTCGGTCGCCGCGCATATCGTCGCCGCGGTCGTGGCCGTGATTGCCCAGCGCATCACCGATCACCGTCGCGGATTTGCCGCGTTTCTCGGGGCGATGGTCGTGTTCGTCGCTACCGGCCTCGTGCTGTGGACGCAATGGTGGCAGTGAGAACCCGTTCCTGACTCTGTGGTCAGGTAGGGCGACGATGTGGCACACTGGGGCACCGACAGGGCTACAGCCCATCGCTGATCGTGCAGGCGTACCCGCCTCACATGCGAGACACGCTCTCGGCAGTTTGCAGCCAGCACTGGCGCACTCCGAGCGCCCTCATCCCCATCATCATCACTTCGTTGACATGCGTCGCCTTGCTGGTCGAGGTCGACAGTGCGAGGAGCTTTCACCGTGACGGCAGTCGAAGACAGCACAGCAACACCCACCACACCGGCCCTTCCCGCCGGGATCACCGACGAGGAGATCTTCGCCGGGCACCTCGGCGGCAAGCTGTCGGTCGAGTTGGCGGCACCCCTCGAGACCCAGCGCGATCTGTCCATTGCGTACACGCCCGGAGTCGCCCAGGTCAGCCGCGCCATCGCTGCCGATCCCGCGTTGGCCAAGCGATACACCTGGACCGATCGCCTCGTCGCCGTCATCTCCGACGGCTCCGCAGTGCTCGGTTTGGGCGACATCGGTCCTCGCGCGTCGCTGCCGGTGATGGAAGGCAAGGCCGCGCTGTTCAAGAAGTTCGCCGGTCTCGACTCCATCCCGATCGTGCTCGACACCAACGACGTCGACGAGATCGTCGAGACCATCGTGCGCCTGCGGCACAGCTTCGGTGCCGTCAACCTCGAAGACATCTCGGCACCGCGCTGTTTCGAGATCGAGAAGCGCGTCATCGAGGCACTCGACTGCCCCGTCATGCACGACGATCAACACGGCACCGCGATCGTGGTCCTCGCCGCGCTCAACGGGGCCGCGAAGATTCAGGGCCGCAGTACCTCCGAGCTGAAGGTCGTCATCTCCGGAGCCGGGGCAGCGGGCGTCGCGTGCGCGAACATGCTGCTCCTGGCCGGCATCCGGGACGTGGTGGTGCTGGACTCGAAGGGGATCGTCTCCTCCGACCGCCACGACCTCACCAGCGTCAAGACCGATCTCGCGGCACGCACCAATCCCCGTGCGCTGTCCGGCGGAGCGGCCGACGCCCTGGCCGGAGCCGATGTGTTCCTCGGTCTGTCCGCGGGCAAGGTCGACGAGAGCTACATCGCATCGATGGCCCCGGACTCCATCGTGTTCGCGTTGTCCAACCCGGATCCGGAGATCCACCCCGAGGTGGCGCGGAAGTACGCCGCGATCGTCGCGACCGGACGCAGCGACTTCCCGAACCAGATCAACAATGTTCTCGCCTTCCCCGGTGTGTTCAAGGGCGCGCTCGACGCGGGTGCCCGCCGCATCACCGAAGGCATGAAGCTCGCCGCTGCCGAGGCAATCCTCTCGGTTCTCGGCGACGAGTTGGCTGCGGACAAGATCGTGCCCAGCCCACTCGATCCTCGTGTCGCCCCGGCCGTTGCGGACGCAGTTGCGGCAGCAGCGCGAGCCGAGGGCGTCGCGTAGGAAAACGGAAAGAAAACACCGGCGAACCCGGCCCCCACCCGGGCCTGTGGTTCGCCGGTGTCTTTTCGTCGTCGGACGAGTCAGACCTTCGCGAGTCCGGTCGGCATCCGCCGCAGACGACCGGTTCCCGGAACGGACGACCAGACAGCAAGGGCGAGAAGGCCGTCGACGATCAAGGTCAGCAGCGCCACCAGAATGGCACCGACCAGAACGCGGCCGTAGTCGTAGAGCGCAAGCCCGTCGAAGATGTAGCGGCCGAGCCCACCGAGGTTGACGTAGGCCGCGATGGTCGCGGTGGCGATGATCTGCAGGGTGGTGTTGCGCAACCCGCCGAGGATCAGAGGCAGCGCGTTGGGGATCTCCACCCGAAACAGCACTTGGGTTTCGGTCATCCCCATCGCACGTGCGGCGTCGACGACGTTCGCGTCGACGTTGGCGATGCCGGAGTACGTGCCGGCCAACAGCGGAGGAATGCCCAGCAGCACCAAGGCGATGATCGGGGGGACGAGACCCAATCCGATCACCAGAACCAGAAACACGAGAATGCCGAGGGTCGGCAGCGACCGCAGCGCGTTGACGAGTCCGACGATGACGGCCTCGCCGCGGCGTAGGTGACCGATCAGCAGACCGGCGGGAACCGCGACGGCCGCGGAGAGCAGCACTGCCAGCAGGCTGTACCACATGTGCTCGATCAGTCGTGCGCCGATTCCCGTGGGACCGGCCCAGTTTCCGCCGTCGAGGATGTACGAGAACGCCTCGGAGAAGAGATTCATGCGCGTGCCTTCTTCTTCGATGAGCCCGTGCTCAGCCGCGTCCACGGAGTCAGTCGACGGCCCAGCAGGTACAGGGCTGCGTCGAACACCAACGCCAGGAACACGATCGAGATGATGCCGGCGAAGATCTGGTCGGGATAATCGCGCTGGTAGCCCTGGGTGAAGAGCTGCCCGAGACCGCCGATGCCGATCACCGAGCCCACCGAGACCAGCGAGATGTTGGTGACCGCCACGACTCTGATGTTCGCGATCAACACCGGAAGTGCCAGTGGCAGTTCGACGGCCACCGCTCGTCGCAGCGACGAGTAGCCCATCGCCTGGGCGGAGTCGACCACCGCGAACGGTACCGAATCGAGTGCCTCGGGCACCGCCCGCACCAACAGGGCAGTCGAGTACACCGTCAGAGCGATGACGACGTTCAACGGATCGAGTACCGGTAGACCGACCACTGCAGGGATGGTGACGAACAGCGCGAGCGACGGCAGGGTGAACGCGATACTGGCCACTGTCAACGTGATTCGGCGAACCCAGCGAGTGTTGCGAATGACGGTGCCCAGTGGGATGGCGATGACCAGCCCGACGAACAACGGGACGAGCGAGAGATACAGGTGTGTCTTCGTGTAGCCGAGTACGACATCGAAATTGTCGAACAGCCAGGTCACTGTTCGGTGTCCCCGGTAGCGAGGAAGTGGTGCCGGTTGCGCTCGGAGTCCTCGGCCTTGCGTTGGACTGCAAGGTTTTCGAGGATCTCGGCACCGTCGACGCTACCGACGGCCGCGCCGGATGCATCGACCGCAACACCGATTCCCGACGGCGAGGAGATGGCCGAGTCCAGTGCCTGCCGCAGGTCGCCGCCCTCGAGGAACAGAGATCCTCCCGCCGCCGTGCTCTCGTCGATGCTTCGGCCGTCGCGCACCTTCTCGACACCGGTCGCGTCGATCCACCCGAGCGGGCGACGCTGCTCGTCGACCACCAGGACCCACTGTCCCTGATCGAGGCGTAGACCGTGAATCTCGTCCTGCGTCGCCGTGTGGATCGGGTGCATCGTCACCGACTGTGCCGAGCGGAACGACAGGCCCCGGTATCCGCGATCTCGACCGACGAACGACGCCACGAACGAGGTTGCGGGGGCAGCGAGTACGGTCTCCGGCTTGTCGTACTGCTGCAGTCGGCCCTGCGGACCGAAGACGGCGATGTTGTCGCCGAGCCGGACGGCCTCGTCGATGTCGTGAGTGACGAACACGATGGTCTTCTGCAGGTCGGCCTGCAATCGCAGCATCTCGGTCTGCAGTTCCTCACGAACCACCGGGTCAACCGCACTGAAGGGCTCGTCCATCAACAGGATCGGCGGGTCGGCGGCGAGTGCGCGGGCCACCCCCACCCGCTGTTGCTGCCCACCGGACAGCTGCGCCGGGTATCGCGAGGCGAACGCCGGGTCGAGCCCGACGCGCTCGAGGACGTCGAGCGCGGCCTTGCGTGCGGCACGACGGGATTCGCCGTTGAGCACCGGCACCGTCGCGACGTTGTCGACGACGGTGCGGTGGGGCAGCAGCCCGGCACTCTGGATGACGTACCCGATGCCGCGACGCAACTTCACCGCGTCGGTGTCCGCGATGTTGCGACCGTCGACCGTGATCACGCCCGAGGTCGGTGCGATCATGCGATTGATCATCCGCATGGAGGTGGTCTTGCCGCACCCGGACGGCCCCACGAACACGGTGAACGAGTGTGGCTCGATCACCAGGTCCAGGGAGTCGACCGCCGTGGTGCCGTCCGGGTACGTCTTGTTGATCTGCTCGAAGGTGATCATCAGCTGACCGGCTGGTCCAGACCCTTGTCCGCGACCCAATCCGCTGCTGCTGCCGCGGGTTCGACCTTCTCGTCACCGGACACTCGCGTGTTCAGCGCAATCAGCTCCTCGGTGGTGATCTGCGCCGACACGGCGTCGAGCACCTGGGTGAGCTTGTCCGACTGCTTGGACGTGCGCAGCACCGGAATGATGTTCTGCGCGGCGAAGTTGTTCTCCGGGTCCTCGAGGACGACGAGATCGTTCTGTGCGATCGAGGGCGCGGTGGTGAAGATGTCCGCTGCGACGACCTGCCCGGAGACCAGCGCCTCGACCGTGGCCGGGCCGCCGCCGTCGGAGATCGGGATGTAGTTGCCGGGCGCGATGTCCAGGCCGTACTTGTCGCGCAGACCGGGCAGACCGCCGGTGCGCTCCTGGAATTCCGGGGTACCGGCGAAGGTCACCTCGGACGAGAACGGAGCGAGGTCGCCGATGGTGGTGAGGTTGCGCTCGGTGGCGGTCTCACGAGTGACGACGACGGCATCCTTGTCCTCGCCGGGAGCCTGCGCCGTCACGGTGAGTTCGTCACCCAGTGCGTCGGGTAATGCGGCCAGAACGTCCTCGGAGGACGTGGCGGTGGCGGATTCGTCCAAGTACTGCAGCAGGTTTCCGGTGTAGTCCGGGATCAGATCGATCGACCCGTCGCGTAACGCAGGGATGTACGCCTCGCGGCTGCCGATATTGAGCTTGGTGCTCACGTCGAAGCCGTTGGCGCGCAGCGCCTCGGCGTAGATGTTCGCCACGGTCTCGGACTCGGGGAAGTTTGCCGAGCCGATGATGATGGAGTTCGTGTCGCTGTTGCTCTCGCCGCCACCGCTGGACAGTGGGTCCGAATTTCCGCCGCAGGCGGTCAGTGCGGTGACCGAGAGAGCGAGTGCGGCAACGGCAGCCACTGCCCTCGGAGCGGAGAACGCGCGCGTGATTCGGGAGGTGGTCATGATGTCCTTCCATCGGTTCGGGCACAGTCCTACCCATCTCCTTCGACCCCACTCGCGCTGCGGGGGTATCGAAGGAACCAGGACTCGGGCTGCTCGGGATGGTAGTCGAATTCGGCGTGCCCATAAGGTTGGTTCGACTACCGTCTCGTTCGCACTAGTGCCCCGCGGCCGAGATCGGTAAACCATCCGGGCAGTGAACAGGAGAAAATGACAGTGCGTTCGTCGGTTCTGGTAGCCGCCCTGACGATGTCGATCGCCGGGCTGCTCGGCGGTTGCAGTGCGGGCGCGTCGACCGACCCGGCTTCCGGGCCCATAGTCGTCGGAGCGGGCAGCACCGACCTCTCGCAGCTGCTCGCCCAGATCTACGCCGGGGGGCTGCGGTCGACGGGAACGGACGTCGAGGTGAAGGAAGACCTGGGAGATCGGGCCGACTACCTCGCGGCGCTGGACCGCGGTGAGGTGACGATGGTTCCCGATCTGACCGGGGACCTGCTCCGCACCTTCGACGCCACATCATCGGCAACCGAGGCCGAGGACGTGTACACCGAACTGAACCGATCACTGCCCGCCGGGTTGTCGGTGGGGGACTACGCGACGGCAGAGGATCGGCTTGCCATCGCGGTGGCGTCGGGCAATGCGGTGGACGACGGAACGACGGTGGCCGAATTTCTGCGTCGTACCGACGTGACGGTAGGGACGGTCGAGGGGGAGGTACATCCGATGGACGTCAGGACAGAGGGTGTGGGCAGCCCGAGCTTCACCGGGGCCGGCTTCTCGGAGTTCATGGTGTATCCGGACGCACAGTTCGCCGTCGACGAGCTGAATTCCGGGGCGGTGGCCGCACTTGCTATTCGCACCGCGTCGTTCGGCCCGCTGGCGAAGGACCTGACAACGCTGCCCGACGACGACAGCGTCTACCCAGCGCAGAACGTGGTGCCGCTCTATTCCAACGGGGTGCTCGAGGAGAGTGCGCTCGAGTCGTTCTCGGTGGTGGCGGGGGAGCTGACGACAGCGGACCTCGCCGACATGATCGGCGAGGTCCGCAGTGGTGTTCCGTCAGGCGAGGTCGCCGGTCGCTGGCTCGGTGAGCGCAACCTGTGACGCTCCGACCGCTGGGGTGGCTCTGACCTTGCGGCCGAGGTACGAGCCCATGTGCTGGACGGCCTGAGCCGCCTCACGCAGGATCGATGCCTGTAGATGGGCCACGTGCCAGAGCTTCTTGTACTCCACGTGCTCGAGTTCCACGCCCGACAGTCGCAGCTTGTCCGCGAACGCGGTGATCTGCGCGTACAGCACCTCGTCGGTGCCGACGTGCATGACGATCGGCGGCAGGCCGTCCAGGTTTCCCAGCAGTGGGGCGAAGCCCTGGTCCAGTGGATCGCCTGCACCCAGATAGGCATCGGCCGAGCTGTACGACCATCCGGTGTTGACCACGAGATCGCGATCCTTGACGGCGTCGCGCGCACCGGGATCGACCCAGGGCGAGATCAGCCCGAGGGCCGCCGGGCTGGTGCCGTCGTCCACCAGCCGCCGGGCGGTGGCGACGGTCAGACCGCCACCGGCCGAATCGCCTGCGATGGCGATGCGCTCGGCTGTGAATCCGTGGGATCGGACCAGCTCGCGGAATGCCGCCACGGCGTCGTCCAGACCTGCCGGGTACGGGTTCTCCGGGGCCAACCGGTAGTCGAGCACGTAGACCGCGCTGGCCGATTCCCGCGCCAGATGCGCCGCGAGCGACCGGTGCGTGTTGATCGAACCGATCGTGTATGCGCCACCGTGCAGGTAGAGGATTGCCGTGTCGCGTTCGGTCGCACCGACGGTGACACGCTCGGCTTTGCGTCCCGCGAGCGTCAACTTCTGCGAGACCGTTCCGTGCGGAAGGGTCTGCGCCGGAGCCGCGGCCTCGAGAAGTGCCCGCTGCGCCCGGAAAGACAGGCGCGGATTGAGCGCAAGGCGGTAGAACGGCTTCAGTGCCGCCGCGACGATCGGCAGGGGAACGTAGAAAGACTTCACGGGCGCGCCTACTTCTTCGTGCGCGGCAACGCGCGCTTGGATACCGCCGCGATCAGGCCCTGGTATCGCGAACCGGTGATGCGCTGCAGCAGATCGAGGGCGATCGCGTCGGAACCGATGAGCACGCGGCCCTTGCCCTTCTCGACGCCCTTGAGAATGGTCTTCGCCGCGTCGATCGGGGTGGTCTTGGCGAGCTTGCTGTCGAAGAACTTGGCCACGTCGGCCTGATCGAAGTTCTCGGCGACCGTGGCGTTGCGGGCAATTGCGGTCTTGATGCCGCCGGGATGCACCACGGTCACCTTGACCGGTGCCTTGGAGATCAGCATTTCCATCCGCAACGACTCGCTGAATCCGCGGACGGCGAACTTCGCAGCGTTGTACGCGGACTGCGACGGCATGGCCAGCAGGCCGAAGAGGCTGGAGATGTTGATGATGTGGCCGTCGCCGGAGGCCTGGATGTGCGGCAGAAATGCCTTGGTGCCGTTGACGACTCCCCAGAAGTCGACGTCGACGATGCGCTCGATGTCCTTGAACGAGGACTTGTCGACGTCACCGTGGTACGCGATCCCGGCGTTGTTGTAGATCTGGTTGACCTTGCCGAAGTGCGCGACGACGGCCTCGGCGTAGTCCAGTACGGTCTCGCGCTGGGACACATCCAAGAAATCCGACTTGACCTCGGCACCCAACGCCTCCACGCGTCGGACCGTCTCATCCAGTCCTGCGGTGTCGACGTCGGACAGTGCCAACTTCGCTCCCCGCCCGGCCAGCTCGAGGGCCAGAGCCCGGCCGATTCCCGAACCCGCGCCGGTGACTACGGCGACCTTGCCTGTGAATGTGCTCATCGTGCGGACACCTTGTCTGTGTTGTTGCCGGCGGAGGTGTTGGCCGACGATCCGGAGGGCAGGTCTGCGGTAGCGACGCTACGGTACGCATCGAGATCGAAGTTCTTGGTCATTCTGCGGAACTCGAAGGTGAAGCCCGGCCACAGTGTCGTGTTGTTGCCGTGCTTGTCGAGGTACCAGCTGGCGCACCCGCCGTTCATCCAGACACTCTTGGACAGCTGGTCCTGCAGGGTGACGTTGTATTCGTCCTGCACGTCCTTGCGCACCTCGATGGTGCCGATGTCGTGCTTGTCGATGGTGTTCAACGCGTCGACCAGGTAGTTGATCTGCGACTCGATCATGAAGACCATCGAGGTGTGTCCGAGGCCGGTGTTGGGCCCCACCAGGAAGAACATGTTGGGGAAATTGGCGACCGCTGCGCCCTTGTAGCCCTGCTGGCCACCGTCGTCGAAGGTTTCGGCCAACGTGCGACCGTCCTTACCGGTGATGCCCTGGTAGGCGGGGGAGTCGGTGACGTGGAAGCCGGTGGCGACCACGAGCGCGTCGATCGGGCGCTCGGTGCCGTCCTTGGTCACGATCGAGCCCTCGCGCACCTCTGCGATGCCGTCGGTGACGAGGTCGACGTTGCTCTGGGCGAGTGCCGGGTAGTACGCGTTCGAGATCAACATGCGCTTGCAGCCGATGCGGAAGTTCGGCGTCACCTTGGCGCGCAGCGCCTTGTCCTTGATCTGGGTGCGCAAGTGGTTCTCCGACGCCCACTGCAGGGGCTTCATGAAGGCCGGAGCCTTGGCCAGACCGACGACCTGGGTCTCACGCATCGCGTAGATGCCGGCGCGAGAGAGACGCTGGAATCCGGGAACGTGCTTGAAGGCGAAGCGCTCCAGCTTGGTGTACGGCCGATCGGCGCGGGGAAGGATCCACGGCGCGGTGCGCTGGTACACGTCGAGATGCTGTACCTGGCCTGCGATGGCCGGCACGATCTGAATCGCCGACGCACCGGTGCCGATGACGGCGACGCGCTTGCCGGCGAGCGAGACGTCGTGGTTCCACTGGGCGGAGTGGAAGACGTCGCCCTTGAAGTCGTGAATGCCCTTGATGTCGGGCAGGTTCGGCTCGCACAGTGCGCCGACGGCCGAGACGACGATCTTCGCGGTGTAGTTGCCGGAGGTGGTCTCGACATCCCAGCGGTTGGTCTCCGCGTTCCAGCGGGCCGAGGTCACGTCCGTGCCGAATACGTGCTTGTCCATGACGCCGTACTTGCGCGCGACTCCGGCGATGTACTTCTGGATCTCGGGCTGCGTGGAGAACGACCGGGTCCAGTCCGGGTTCAGGGCGAACGAGTACGAGTACAGGTGCGACGGCACGTCGCAGGCGGCACCGGGGTAGGTGTTGTCGCGCCAGGTGCCGCCGACATCGTGGCCGCGTTCGATGACGACGAAGTCCTTCTTGCCTGCCTTCGTCAGCTTGATCGCGGCACCGAGGCCGGCGAAGCCGCTGCCGATGATCAGCGTATCGACGTGACGCGGCGTCGTTGCACGGTCCGAAGTATCTGTTACGGGAAGACTCATGTAGGGGAGCGTAGAAGCTTATTGAGTGTGAGTCAATAGTTATTGACTAACATTCAGTAGAGTGGTTGCATGGCGTTCGTGAACAGCCCCGGCGCATCGACCACGAAGAGGACCAGGCTCAGTCCGCAGCAACGACGAGCGCAACTGATCGAGCTCGGGACCGAAATGCTCGCCGACCGCCCTCTCGAGCAGATCTCCGTCGAGGACATCGCAGACCAAGCAGGCGTCTCCCGGGGTCTACTGTTCCACTATTTCGCCTCCAAGCAGGAGTTTCACCTGGAAATAGTTCGTGAGGCGTCCCGGTCGATGATCGAGCGCACTGCTCCCGATCCCGAACTCGACCCCTTCGAGATCCTGCGCGACTCCATAGCCAACTACGTCGATTACGTCGCCGAGAAGCGCGATACGTTCATCTCCCTGCTGCGTGGCACCGCGAGCGGAGATCCCCTGATGCGCGAGGTGTTCGAGCAGACTCGCACCACCATGGCCGAGCGCACCCTCGCGCAACTCGCCGGACTCGACATGGAAGTGACCCCCACCATCGACCTCGCCGTCCGCGGTTGGATCGCCTTCGTGGAGGAAGCGACCATCACCTGGCTCCGGGATCCGCACATCACTCGCGAAGAACTCATCGACCTCAATGTCAACGCCCTGCCCGCCGTGGCCCTGGCACCGGGCATGATCTCCGCACTCCTGGGAGCCGACGCGGACACCGACGCTTGAGCGCCCCCGGCCCCGCCCCCGCCCCCTGATCCCCGCCCCTGACCGACGCCCCCTGCCCGGTGCCCTCCCCCGCCCCCCCTGCCGCGTCAATGGACCGTTGCACCCCTCAGACGTATGCGAGGGTCCATTCACGCACAACCGAGGTGTGCGTCAATGGACCGTTGCACTCCTCAGACACATGTAGTGGTCCATTGACGGTGAAGTCGGGGGAGCCCGGAAACGACAACAGCGGCCCACCCCCGAAGGAGTGGGCCGCTGTTGTTACCGAACTGTCTAGTCTTCGCCGACCTTGTTGAAGGCCTCGTCGATGATTTCCAGTTGCTCGACGGCATGCACCTTGCTCGATCCCGACGACGGGGCGGACATTGCGCGACGCGAGATGCGCTTGATGCCGACCAGCTTCTCGGGCATGAGCTCGGGCAGTGCGAGACCGAAGAAGGGCCACGCACCCTGGTTCGCAGGCTCTTCCTGAACCCAACGGAACTCGGTTGCGTTCGGGTAGCTCTCGAGTGCTTCCCGGATGCGGCGGACCGGCACCGGGTAGAGCTGCTCGACGCGAACGATCGCAACGTCGTCGCGATTGTCCTTCTGCTTGCGAGCGAGAAGCTCGTAGTAGAGCTTGCCGCTGACCATCAGCACTCGCTTGACCGCGCTGCGGTCGCCGGTGCCGGTGTCGTAGGTGGGCTCGTCGAACACCGAGTGGAACTTGCCGTCGGTGAAGTCCTCGATATTGCTCACTGCTGCCTTGTTGCGCAGCATCGACTTCGGGGTGAAGACGATGAGCGGGCGACGAATGCCGTCACGCGCGTGCCTGCGCAGCAGGTGGAAGTAGTTCGCGGGGGTCGAGGGGAGCGCGACGGTCATCGATCCTTCGGCACACAGCGTCAGGAAGCGTTCGATGCGTCCGGACGTGTGGTCGGGACCCTGACCTTCGTGGCCGTGCGGCAGCAGCAGCACGACGTCGGAGAGCTGACCCCACTTGGCCTCACCGGAGGAGATGAACTCGTCGATGATGGACTGCGCACCGTTGACGAAGTCGCCGAACTGCGCTTCCCACATCACCAGTGCGTCCGGGTTGCCCACCGAGTAGCCGTACTCGAAGCCGACGGCTGCGAACTCGCTGAGCGCGGAGTCGTAGACCATGAACTTGCCGGGGTTGTCGCTGCCGATGTTCTGCAGCGGGGTGTACTCGGCACCGGTCTTGCGGTCGATGATCACCGAGTGGCGCTGGGTGAACGTGCCACGGCGGGTGTCCTGGCCGGAGAAGCGGATGTTGCGTCCCTCGTCCACCAGCGATCCGAGTGCGAGCAGTTCGCCGAAGGCCCAGTCGACCTTGCCCTCGTGCGCCATCTCGCGACGCTTCTCGAGCACCGGCTTGACGCGCGGGTGCACGTTGAACCCGTCGGGAACGTCGAGGTGCGCATCGCCGATGCGGTGCAGCACGGCCTTGTCGACCGCGGTGGTGAGCTTGGCCGGCAGCTGCTGGTCGAGTTCGACCGACTCACTCGGCTCCGGGGTGTACTTCTCGAGTTCGCGTACCTCGTTGAAGACGCGTTCGAGCTGGCCCTGGTAGTCGCGAAGTGCGTCCTCGGCTTCCTTGAGCGAGATGTCGCCACGGCCGATGAGCGATTCGGTGTAGCTCTTGCGGACGCTGCGCTTGGTGTCGATCACGTCGTACATCGCCGGCTGCGTCATCGACGGGTCGTCGCCCTCGTTGTGACCGCGACGGCGGTAGCAGATCATGTCGATGACGACGTCCTTGTGGAACTTCTGACGGAAGTCCACCGCGAGCTGAGCGACCCAGGCACAGGCCTCGGGGTCGTCGCCGTTGACGTGGAAGATCGGCGCAGCGATCATCTTCGCCACATCGGTGCAGTACTCGGACGAACGCGAGAACTCCGGTGAGGTGGTGAAGCCGACCTGGTTGTTGACGACGATGTGCACGGTGCCGCCCGTGCGGTAGCCCCGCAGATCGGACAGGTTCAACGTCTCGGCGACGACGCCCTGGCCGGCGAATGCAGCGTCGCCGTGCAGCATCAGCGGCAGTACGGAGTAGCCGCCCTGACCGGTGCCCTTGTCCAGCAGATCCTGCTTGGCGCGGACGAGACCTTCGAGGACGGGGTCGACGGCTTCGAGGTGCGACGGATTCGCGGTGAGCGAGACCTTGATGTCGTTGTCGCCGAACATCTGGATGTACGTGCCCTCGGCACCGAGGTGGTACTTCACGTCGCCGGAGCCGTGTGCGGCGGCCGGGTTCATGTTGCCCTCGAACTCGGTGAAGATCTTCGAGTAGGGCTTGCCGACGATGTTGGCGAGCACGTTCAGACGGCCGCGGTGCGGCATACCGATGACGACCTCGTCGAGGGCGTACTCGGCGCTCTGGTCGATGACGGAGTCCATCATCGGGATGACCGACTCGGCACCTTCGAGCGAGAAACGCTTCTGGCCGACGTACTTGGTCTGCAGGAACGTCTCGAATGCCTCGGCGGCATTCAGCTTGCTCAGGATGTACTTCTGTTGCGCCACAGTCGGTTTGACGTGCTTGGCCTCGACGCGTTCCTGCAGCCACGAGACCTGCTCGGTCTCGAGAATGTGGGTGTACTCGACGCCCACGTGGCGGCAGTACGAGTCGCGCAGAACGCTGAGCACGTCCCGCAGCTTCATCTTGTCCTTGCCGTGGAATCCACCGACCTTGAATTCGCGGTCGAGGTCCCACAGCGTGAGGTCGTGGCTGATCACGTCGAGGTCCGGGTGCATCCGGAACTTGTCCTTGGTGAACTGCAACGGATCGGTGTCGGCCATCAGGTGGCCACGGTTGCGGTACGCCGCGATGAGCTCGAGCACGCGGGTGTTCTTGTCGACCGTGCCCTCGGGCAGATCCTTGCGCCAACGAATGGGCTCGTACGGGATCTTGAGCGAGTGGAACAGCTCGTCGTAGAACTCGTCGCTGATCAGCAGGTTGTGGATCGTCTTGAGGAAATCGCCCGACTCTGCACCCTGAATGATGCGGTGGTCGTACGTCGAGGTCAGCGTCATGAGCTTGCCGACGCCGAACTCGGCGAGACGCTCGTCGCTGGCACCCTGGAACTCGGCCGGGTACTCCATGGCACCGGCGCCGATGATGGCACCCTGACCGTTCATCAGACGTGGCACCGAGTGCACGGTGCCGATTCCGCCGGGGTTGGTCAGCGAAATGGTGACGCCCTGGAAGTCCTCACCGGTGAGCTTGCCGTCGCGGGCACGTCGCACGATGTCCTCGTACGCGTTGTAGAACTGCGTGAACGTGAAGTCCTGCGTGTTCTTGATGGCAGCGACGACGAGGGAACGGTTACCGTCCTTGCCGGGCAGGTCGATCGCGAGACCGAGGTTGATCGCGGCCGGGGTGACGGCGTTCGGCTTTCCGTCGACCTCGGCGAAGTGGCGGTTCATGCCCGGGAACGCCTTGACGGCCTGCACGATCGCATAGCCGAGCAGGTGCGTGAACGAGATCTTGCCGCCGCGGGTACGTGCCAGGTGGTTGTTGATGACCAGGCGGTTGTCGACCATGAGCTTGGCCGGGATCGCACGCACGCTGGTTGCAGTCGGAATCTGCAGCGAGGCAGACATGTTCTTCGCCACCGCTGCGGCAGCGCCACGCAGAATTTTGCTCGACTCTTCACCGAACTCTGCTGCGGCGGGCTTGGCGGGAGCAGACTTGGCGGGAGCTGCCTTCTTCTCGGCGGGCTTGGCAGCAGCGGCAGGCTTCGAGGCTTCGGCCTTGGGAGCGGCAGCTTTCGGTGCTGCCTTCGGTGCTTCGGCCTTGTCGGGAGCAGAGGCGGCCGGCTTGGCTGGGGGCGCGGGTGCTGCGGGGGGAGCGGACTTGGTCGAGCTACCGTTCGAGGCTGCGCCGTTACCGGCCGCACCGTTGGAGCCGGTGGTCTCGTCGGTCACTGCATCGGGGTCGTAACCGGACAGAAACTCGTGCCAGCTCGCGTCGACGGATGAGGGGTCCTTCTTGAATCGCTGGTACATCTCGTCGACCAGCCATTGGTTTTGTCCGAATTGGGTAGTAGAGCTGCTGCTCACGGCAGTAGTTCGCCTCGTTTCTGTCTTCGTTCCCGTTCAGCGCGCGTACGTGTCCAGGCTAGACCGTTGGTCCAGCTCACGTGCGTCCGGGACGTAGCTGTGATATGTACTCACCGGTAACCATCGGCCTCGTTGTCGATGACTCCTTGGACTATCGAATTATTCCCCCGGTTCGTTTCGGCTGCAGTCCACAGTTTCGCGTAGAAGCCGCCCTGGGCCCGCAGCTCCGAGTGCCGTCCTTGTTCCACGATACGGCCGCCGTCGACCACCACGATCAGATCCGCTCGCGCGGCGGTCGCCAATCTGTGCGCGACGATCACGGCCGTTCGAGTACGCGCGACGGCAGTGCCGGCCGCGAGCACCGTGCGTTCGGTTGCGGGGTCGAGGGTGGCGGTGGCCTCGTCGAGCAAGAGGAGGTCCGGGTCGACCAACTCGGCTCTGGCCAGTGCGATCAGCTGGCGTTGACCCGCCGACAACCCTTGGCCACGCTCGCCGACCGGTTGATGCATACCGCCTCGAAGTGCAGCGATGGTGCTCAGTGCCCCCACGGATCGAGCCGCGTCCTCGATGTCGGCGCGGCTGGCATCGGGCCTGCCGTAGGCGATGTTCGACGCGACCGTTCCGGTGAACAGATGGGCTTCCTGCGGTACGACGCCCAGTCGGTGCCGGTAGTCCGAGAGGCGATAGTCGCGCAGATCGTGGCCACCGACTCGTACCGACCCGGAGGTCGGATCGTAGAACCGGGCCAGCAGTTTCACCACCGTGGATTTACCTGCCCCGGTCCGTCCGACCAACGCGACGGTGGTGCCCGCCGGGATGGTGAGATTTACCTCACTGAGGGCATCGGAGTGTGCTCCGGCATACCGAAAGCCGACGTCGACGAGATCGACATCGGCGCGCAGGCGTCCGTCGGGAAGCGCCGTGGTGGCCGCAGCGGTGGCGGTTTCGATCGAACTCGTGGTGCGCAGCAGGTCGCCGATCCGGCCGATACCGACCCGGGCCTGCTGATAGCCGTCGAACACCTGCGAGAGCTGCTGGATCGGTCCGAAGAGCAGCCCGAGATAGAGCACGAACGCCACGAGGGTGCCCGCTGTGGTGGTGCCCGTGGCGATCTGGTGTGCGCCGACGAACACCACGACGGCGAGCGCGATGTCCGAGAGCAGAGTGATGAGCGGGAAGAACACCGAGATGGCGGTCTGCGATCGCATTCGGCTCGCCCGGTAGCGGTCGGAGCGTTCGGCGAACCGGGACGCGGCGTACTCCTCGCGTCGGTACGCCTGCGCGGCGCGCAGTCCCGTGACGTTCTCCTGAAAATCGGCGTTGACGATCGAGATGCGCTCGCGGGAGGTCGAGTACGCGGCCGAGGAGACACGCCGGAAGATCACGGTGGCGACGGCGAGAGGCGGTACCACGGCAAGTGCCACCAACCCGAGGACCGGGTCGGTGAACAGCAGCGCGGCCGCGATGCCCACGACGGTCAGCACGCTCACCACCGCCGTCGATGCGCCGGTCTGGATGAACGACGAGAGCGCGTCGACGTCGGTGGTCATCCGGGTCATGATGCGGCCCGACAGTTCGCGCTCGTAGTAGTCGAGACCCAGCCGCTGAATGTGCGCGTAGCTACGCACACGGAGTCCGAAGAGCACTCGCTCACCTGCGCGCGCGGTGATGACCGTCGTCCAGCAGACGACGAACCAACTCGCCGCTGCCAGCACGACGCCGATCGAGGTGGCGATCCACAGGGTGTTGGAGTCTCCGCTCGCCACTCCGCTGTCCACCGCATAGCGAACGAGAGAGGGAAAGGCGATCGAGGCCAGCGAGTCCAGTGCGAGGAGCACCACCACACCCGCGAGCAACAATCGCACCGGGCTCAGCAATCGCGACAACCGGAACTCCGGGTCGGGTCGACGCAGTTCGGTTCCCGATGCGCCTGGTTGCTCCGTGGCCGGCGGCAGTGCCGCGACTGCCTGCGAGATCGCCGGTGTCGGTGCGAGCGAGCCGAATGCCCCGGCCATCGCAGTTCCGTGACCACCGCCGCCTCCGGGCGCGGGTGTCGCGGCTGCGACCGACGATTCCGGAGAGGTGTCGGGCCAGAGCATCTCGGCGGACGGGCTCGCGGTCGGCTCCGAGGCGGCGTAGTCGTTCGATTCGCCGTCGCCGCCGGCCAGGAGGGCCCGGAACAGCGGACAACGCTGATCCAGCTCGTCCACAGTTCCGGTGTCGATGATGCGACCGTTGTCGAGGACGGCGACGCGGTCGGCCAGGGTCAGGGTCGAGCGCCGATGCGCGAGCACCAGAGTCGCTCGGGTACGGACGCCGCGCAGCGCGTCGAAGATCGATGCCTCGGTCTCGGCGTCCACCGCGGAGGTGGCGTCGTCGAGGATCAGAATGCGCGGCTCGACGAGAAGAGCGCGGGCCAGGGCTATTCGCTGGCGCTGACCGCCGGAGAGGGTGAGGCCGCGTTCGCCGACGAGGCTGTCGTAGCCCTCGGGCAACGCGTCGATGAAGGCCGACGCCTGCGCCAGGCGCGCCGCGTTCTCGATCTCCTCCGTGGTGGCGTCGGGCCTACCGAGGGCGATGTTGGCGGCAATGGTGTCGGAGAAGAGGAACGGCTCGTCGAACACCAGCGACACCGCCGCGCGCAGCGACGTCGAGTCGAGGTCGTCGATATCGATGGCCGTCCCGTCGGACGTCAGCTCGATGTGCCCCTCCGACGGTCGGTAGAAGCGGGGGAGCAGCAGGGCGAGTGCCGTCTTCCCCGAGCCCGCGTGTCCGACGACGGCGACGGTTTCCCCGGGCGAGATGCTCAGGTCGAGGCCGGTGAGCACATCGCGTTCGGGCTCGAATCCGAAGGTCACCTCGGAGATGCGGACACCGAGCGGGCCGTCGGGCAGCGCGACCGGCTTCGAAGGTTCTGGGTCGGACGGTTCGGTGTCGACCACCTCGTAGACGCGCTCGACGGCCGCGCGGGAGAGCTGGGCCATGATCACCACGGAGGAGACGGTGCGGGTGACGGCGGACAGCGTCGCGACATACGTGGCGAACGCCAGGAACGTGCCGATGGTGATGTGACCCTGCAGGGCGAGGTAACCGCCAAGGGCGATGACTCCGACGAGGCCGAGTTGGGGGATGGTGGCCATCGAGGGGGCGAAGCGCGAGTTGATCTTGGCCGACCGCATGCGCTCGGCGAAGAGCGTGCGGCCCAGCGCTTCGATGCGGTCCACCGCCCGGGCTTCCTGCCCGAACCCCTTGACCACTCGAACGCCGGTGACGGTTTCCTCGACATGTTGGGCCAGATCCGCTGCGCGCTGTTGCGCCGACCACGTGGCCGCGAAGAGAGTCGGACGAATGCGATAGACGACGATGCTCACCGCGGGGACGATGAGGACCGCGACGACGGTGAGCAGCGGCGAGAGATACGCCATCACCACCAGTGCCAGTACGAACTGCAGAACGGCTCCGGCCGACAGGGGCACCATGGCCAGCAGGCCCTGCACCAGTTGCAGATCGGTGATCGACCTGGAGACGACCTGGCCGGTGCGGATCTCGTCCTGCTTGCGTCCGTCGAGTCGCTGCAGTGAGGCGAGCAGGTCGAGGCGCAGATCGTGCTGGACGTCGATCGAGAGCCGGCCGGCGAGCATGCGTCGACCGAACTGGCACGCGAACCGCACCACACCCAACAGTGCGATGGCGGCGGCGACGGTGGCGATCTTCTCGCCCCTGCCTGCGGTCGCGTCGTCGATGGCCAATCGGGTGAGCAGCGGGAACGAGATGTCTATGACTGCGGCGATCATCGTCACGCCCAGCGCGCCGAGTGCGGTGCGCCGATGCAGCATGCACTGCGCGATCAGACGTCTGATCCACCCGCGCCGAGCACTCGACGCGGGTTCTGCGCCGTCGAGTGCCGACGAGCTGCGGCCGGGTGCCGCACGGTCCTTCACCGCATTACTGTGTGCCATCGATAGAACACGGTAGACCCGAGCACCGACACGGTTCGCCTGCGAACACCTGGTCCCTCACCGACCTCAGTCGATGTCGCGGGTGCGGGCCAGAAACCAGCCGACACCGATGAGAATTGCGGCCCACAGCGCGAGACCGAGCGGTGCCCACGGCCACGACGCCAGATCGCCTGCGTCGTCGAGTTGAGTCGCTGCCATGGTCGGCAGGGTCAGGTTCGACGGGAGCGCCACGGCGACCGATCCGAGCCCGAGTCCGAACAGGATCAACGAGATCAGGCCCTCGCCGAACGGCAGCCACGCGACGAGCACGATCGCGGCCCACGTCGGAGATTTGAGCAGCAGACCAAGGCCGGCGCCGATCATCGACCACAGCACGACGGCGAGGAGGCACGACGCCACCACGCCGATGAACGCGCCGTCCAACAGCACTGTCCGCTCGTTGAAGATCAGCAGGCAGATCAAGCTGGCCAGCAGTACCACCAGGCCGTACCCGAGCCCGAACAGCGCTGTCACGATGAGTTTGGCGGCGATCACCCCGTCGCGGCCGCGAGCGGTCAGGAAGCTGGTGGTGATGGTCTTGTGGCGGAATTCGGTTCCGGCGTTGACGGCACCGAAGATGCCGGCGAACAGAATCGCGGCACCGGCGGCGACGTAGAGGCCGATCGACGCGACCCCGCCGGAAATGTCGAGGTCCTCCTCGAATTCGCCCAGCTGATTCGCGATCACCGACGTGATGACGGACGCGAACACCCCGACGACGATCGGTGCGATGGCCAGTGCCCACCAGAACTTCAGCGTCGTGACCTTGCGGATCTCCGACGTCAGCAACGCGTTCATCGCGGACCCCCGTTCCAGTTCTGCGGCGGTGGGCCGTAGCCCGGCGGTGGACCGTAACCCTGCGGCGGCCCGCCGTACGGATTCTGCGGAACGGGTGTCGCGGTGTACTGGCCCGCTGTCATCGAGAGGAAGACCTGCTCGAGGTCGACGTGTTCACCGGTGGTGCCGAAGATCGTCACCCGGGCGTCGGCCGCGATGCGGGCGATCGTGGCCGCGTCGGGACCGGCGACGCCGATGCGTCCGTCGGGCAGCAGTTGGCTGTCGTTGAACCCGCTCGATGCCAGCGCCAATGCCAGGGCCGCGGGGTCCGATGCGGCAACGAGGACGCGGCTCGGACGCGTCGATCGCAGTTGCGCGATGGAACCCTGGTACACGAGTGCACCGGCGCTGACGATCACCAGGTTGTCGACGGTCTGCTCGATCTCCCGCAGGATGTGACTCGATACCAACACAGTGCGCCCCGACGCTGCGAATGCCTTCAGGAAGTCGCGGAGCCAGGCGATTCCTTCGGGGTCGAGACCGTTTGCGGGTTCGTCGAGCACGAGGATTTCCGGATCCCCCAGCAGCGCGGTCGCCAATGTGAGGCGTTGTCGCATGCCGAGGGAGAAGCCGCCTGCGGCGCGGTCGGCGGCGTCACCGAGGCCCACCAGATGCAGCACGTCGAGGGAGCGACTGTCCGGCACGCCGATCGCGGCGGTGTAGATCTTCAGGTGATGTGCTGCAGTGCGCTTGGGGTGGAGGCTCAGAGAGTCGAGGACGGCTCCCACCGTGCGAGCCGGGTGGGTCGCCGTTCGGAACGGAGCGCCGTTGACGAGGCCGACACCCGAGGTGGGAGCCACGAGTCCGAGCAGCATGCGCAGCGTTGTCGTCTTGCCCGATCCGTTGGGGCCGAGGAATCCGGTGACGGTGCCCCGCGGCACGACGAAGCTCAGGTCCGAGACCGCGCGAACTGTGCCGAACTGCTTGGTCAGTGCTTGCGCTTCGAGCGCCGCTCCCGGATAGCTGGTCATCTGTGCGCATTCCCCCTGGCCGTTGGTCACCTCGAGCACCGGCTGCACGCGGCAACCGGTACCCGAGGCTACGGGGTGCGACCGACACCGTCGCGAGAGCGCCTTCTTCCGTCAGCGATGCAACGCCGCGGCGATCTCTCGGTAGGTCTCGAGCGGATCGGCATCGTCGGGGAGCGAGTGCAGCGTCACGTGCGAAGCGCCCGCGTCGAGGTGTTCGTTCAATCGGGCGGCGATCGCGTCGGCCGTACCGTGCGCTACCAGTGCGTCGATGAGTCGGTCGCTACCGCCGTCGCCGATCTCCTCGTCGGAGTAACCGAGCCGGTTCAGATTGTTGGTGTAGTTGCGCAGGTGGAGGTACGGGTTGTTGACCGGTGGTCGGCCGATCGAGCGGGCCTTCTCCGGGTCCGATTCGAGGACCACCTTGTGTTCGGGTGCCAGGATCTTGTTCGGTCCCACTGCCTCTCGTGCTTCACGGGTGTGCTCGGGCGTCGTGAGGTACGGGTGCGCACCGGCGGTGCGGGCGGCGGCCAGCGCGAGCACCTTCGGGCCGAGCGCGGCGAGCACGCGCCGCTCCACCGGAACTCCGGCGGCATCGAGTTCGTCGAGATACGCCACCAGAGCGTCGTACGGCTTGGTGTACTCCTGCACCGCCTGCGGGTGGCCCGCACCGATGCCGAGGACGAATCGTCCCGGGTGCTTCTTCTCTATCCGGTGATACGACGCGGCGACGTCGGCCGCTGCGTCCGACCAGATGTTGACGATGCCGGTCGCGACTACGACCGTCTCCGTGGCGTCGAGGATGTCCTCGGTGGTCGTCAGATCCGCGGGCGGGGAGCCGCCGAGCCAGATGGTCCCGTAACCGAAGGACTCGATGGCGCGGGACAACTCCGGCGTGAACGCCGAGTGCAGTCGCCAGACGCCGTACTTGCCGAGTTCAGGTGTGGAGGTCATGTTCGATGTCAACGCAGCAGCCTCTCGAAGATTCCGGGCATTCTCATTCGTCCGGTTCGATGATGCGATTCTCCGGGAACCGGGCCGGGGGTGGACCGAACGCGTCGCGTGCGTTCTTGATGACACCCTTGCCCACTGCGCGGTTGCCCGCCCCGCCGATCGCCGCACCGATTCCGGCGGGCAGCATCTTTCCGACCAGCAGCGCACTGCGCTTGGCGAGGTATTTCGAGATGAACTTCTTCACCAGCGACTTGTTCATGCTCGTCATCGAGCCGCCCGGGATGCGGGAGGTGATCAGCGGTCCCCAGTTCTTGGCGGTCTTTCCGACTGTCCGTTGCACGATCTGCATGCCCGATTCGCCCAGTGCGACCGACAGCACCAGAGCGCGTCGTTGCTGGTGGTTCTCCACCGGAATGCCGTGCACGGACGCAACCGACAGAGTCAGCAGTGCCGAGGACTCGATGAAGAAGGCGGTTTCGGCACCCACTGCGGCGAGCGAGGCGACGGTCCCGACGCCGGGGATCGCCGCTGCGCCGCCCACTGCGGAGCCGCTGCCGGTGACCGCGAGGAGAAATCGCTTCTCCAGGCGTTCGATGATCTGAGCCGGGGTGTCGTACGGGTGTGCTCGACGCACGTGCGCGACGTACTTCTCGACGGCCGGTCCCTGCAGGCGGCTGGCGTTGTCGAGAATGTTGACCAGCGCACGTTCGAGCTTGCCTCCGCCCCCGACCTCGACCTGTGCGTCGTCCTTCTTTCCTGCCATCGATGCCTCTTTCGGTCGCGAGTGTGGTTGGCCGTTCGGCAGGGAGCGTCAGCGCACCCAGTGATCGGGCGGAACGAGCTCGTCGGGCTTCGGCGGCGGGGGAGCGGTTCCGTCGCCGAACGGCGATCCTCCCAGGGCTTCGCGGCCGTGGGGTTCGAGCCACCCCGCCAGGTCCGGGCCCTTGGGCACGATTGCCGTCGGATTGATGTCGGTGTGCACCTCGTAGTAGTGCCGCTTGATGTGGTCGAAGTCGACCGTGTCGCCGAACCCGGGGGTCTGGAACAGATCGCGTGCGTAGTTCCACAGCACCGGCATCTCGCTGAGCTTGCTCCGGTTGCACTTGAAGTGGCCGTGATAGACGGGATCGAAGCGTACGAGGGTGGTGAACAGCCGCACGTCGGCCTCGGTGATGTGGTCGCCGACGAGGTACCGCTGCGTGGACAGGCGTTCGACAAGCCAGTCGAGGCGGGCGAACAGCTGGTCGTAGGCCTTCTCGTACGCCTCCTGGGATCCGGCGAATCCGCAGCGGTAGACACCGTTGTTGACGTCTCGGAACACGAGGTCGGCAACCTCGTCGATCTCGCTCCGCAGTGCCTCGGGGTAGAGGTCGGGGGCACCGTCGCGGTGGTACTGCGTCCATTCGGTGGACAGGTCGAGGGTGATCTGCGGGTAGTCGTTGGTGACGACCTCGCCGCTGGGAACGTCGACGATGGCGGGCACGGTGATGCCGCGTTCGTAGTCCGGGAAGCGGGCGAAGTAGGCGTCCTGCAACCTCGGGATCTGCAACACCGAGTCGACGACGCCCGGCTCTTCCTGGAAGTTCCAACTGCGCGGGTCGTGGGTCGGCCCCGGAATGCCGAGTGACAGAACGTCTTCGAGTCCGAGCAGCCGACGAACGATGATCGAGCGATGAGCCCACGGGCAGGCTCGCGCGGCGATCAGACGATACCGTCCGGGCTCCACCGGATAGCCGTCCCGGCCGTCTGCGGTAATTCGCGTCGGGATGTAGTTGGTGTCGCGCTTGAATTCCTTGCCCGGTTCCACGTATGCGGCATCGTCGGCCATGCTTTCGAACTCCTCACATCGTTCACGTTCTGGCGCCGCTGGCGCTCTTCTCGACGCTACCCAGTTCGAAGCCACCTCAACCGGGTCACGGTCCGAGCACCGCAGTGTGGCACGCGCCGATTTCGACATAGCCCAGCCGCGCGGCGAGGCGTCGAGCAGTGGTGTTCTCGGGTCGTGATCGCCACTGCGGGATCAAGCCCTCGTCGATGGCGTCGTTGGTAGCCAGGCGGCCGACCACCTGAGCGTGACCCCGTCGGCGATGATCCGGGTCGGTCAGGACGCGCATGTCGGCCAGGATCAGCTGCTCTTCCGAGTAGCCGGCCGAGGCGAGCGAGTGCGCCGAGTCGGCCGGTCGGTCGTCACCGAGCAACGTGAACCAGTTCCGCGAGACCGGCTCTCCGAACGCCTCGGCGACGTCGGCCTCGCTGCAGTGCGCGGCGAGGTTGCGAGCGTGCGCGGCATCGTGGGAGATCAGTGGGTCGTGCACGTCGATGGAATGGCCGATGTCCGTGCCGTAGGCCAGCGTGTGAGTATCGATCTCGTAGCGCTCCGAGCGGCTGCCCAGCAGTGACGAGACCCAGTCGCGGTCGGTACCGGCCTGGCCGGCGAGAGCGCGGGAGGCATCCACGGCCCAGGGCGGACCGACGATCGCGGTGGTCTCGGCCAGTCGCAGCACGGTGATGTCCTCGGTGGCAACGACATGTTCGACGCGGTCCGCGTCGGTGTCGAGGGCCCGATCGTCCATCTGCAATCGTCGACACCAGGCCAACCGGACGATGTCGAGTTTGTGCCGATCGAATGGGCCCGCGTCGGGTAGAGGGGAATTCACCACCGAAACAGTAGCCACAGGACCGCTGGGCACCATTTCGGTTTCACCGTCCCAAAGCAATCTTTCGAACTTTTTCGCCCCCGGTGTTTCGCTCAGCGCCGATAGATGGCAGACTCACTTTTGAGATTAGAGCTTCGACGTGAAGATCTAGCTCGCTTACAGAAGGTTTACAGAATGACGCAGGGCAGTGTGAAGTGGTTCAACGGCGAAAAGGGCTTCGGCTTCATCGAGCAGGATGGTGGCGGACCGGACGTTTTCGTTCATTACTCGGAGATTCAGGGTAGCGGCTTCAAGTCGCTCGACGAGGGCCAGCGCGTGGAGTTCGAGGTGGGCCAGGGTCAGAAGGGCCCCCAGGCTACCGGCGTCCGCGCCATCTGATTCAAGCTTCGTAACCCGACTTCTCCTGGCGGAGTGACCTTCTCGAAGTAATCTCCACCAGAAACTCGGTGACAAGGCCGGATACACGGAAGAAATTCCGGGTATCCGGCCTTCGTCTGTTCGAACGGGACACCGACTACGGTCGGTGTCCTTGTACGTGCTCGATAGGGCATCGTGTGCAGTATGTCCGATTGATGCCCAGGTCAGAGCATTGTCCGGGTTGCTCTTCATCGAACCATGGCCGTATATTCCAACTGGAATAATTCGGTGGGGATATGCAGATGTGGGGTGGGGTTCGATGCGAGGGGACGCAGTGAATCCGTTGGGGGTCTCGGTCCTCGCTCTGCTCTCGGAGGGGCCGATGCATCCCTACGAGATGTATCAGCTCCTTCTCGAGCGCAAGGAGGACCGGATCGTCAAGATTCGCCCCGGTTCGCTGTATCACGCAGTTGCTCGACTCCACGGGCGAGAGTTGATCACCGAGGTCGGAACCGACCGCGGAGGTAACCGTCCCGAGCGCACGACCTACGAGATCACGCCTGCCGGCAGGCGGGTTCTCGTCGACCGGCTGGCCGAGATCCTTCGCTCCCCGGTGCGCGAATATCCACAGTTCACCCTGGGCCTGTCCGAGATGCACAACCTCCCGGCCTCCGAGGCGATCGCGTTGCTCCGTGCGCGTACCGAAGACCTGGCTCGAGAAATCGAGGAACTGTCCGGATTCCAGCGCCTGGCGCGAGAACGCAACGTATCCGAAATTTACTGGGCTGGAATCGATTACACCTACCACATGCTGGACGCTGAAGTGAAGTGGTTGACGAGCTACATCGATCGCGTCGACAGCCGCGAGCTCGAGTGGCCGCATGCCTTTCCGCACAGCACACCACCCTGACCGATCGGCACCGACCACACGACCCCGACGCTTCGGGGAACTGCCACACGACCCCGACGCCTCGGGGAACTGCCACACGACCCCGACGCCTCGGGGAACCAGGAGAACGCAATGAACGCCGTCGAGACCGCCCCGCTGCACAACGACATCAGACCGTGGCCCGCCCTGTGGGCGCTGTGTCTCGGGTTCTTCATGATTCTGGTGGACACCACCATCGTGGCCGTCGCTCAGCCGGCGATTCTCAGCGGTCTGAACACGGACATCAACAACGTCATCTGGGTCACCAGCGCGTACCTCCTGGCCTATGCCGTTCCACTCCTGGTCACGGGTCGGATGGGGGACAAGTTCGGCCCGAAGAACCTGTACATCGCCGGCCTCGTGCTCTTCACCCTCGCGTCCGTGTGGTGTGGACTGTCGGGGTCGATCGAGATGCTCATCGCGGCGCGCGCGGTTCAGGGTCTCGGCGCGGCGATGATCACCCCGCAGACGATGGCCGTGATCACCCGTGTGTTTCCGGCGGAGAAGCGCGGAACTGCGATGGGAGCATGGGGCGCAGTCGCAGGCGTCGCGACGCTCGTCGGGCCGATTCTCGGCGGTGTTCTGGTCGACTCGCTCGGCTGGGAATGGATCTTCTTCATCAACGTGCCGGTCGGAATCGTCGCAATTGCGTTGGCGCTGAGGTTCGTTCCGGTGTTGCCGACCCACGATCACAAGTTCGATCTACTGGGAGTTGCGCTCAGCGCCATCGGGCTCTTCTGCATCGTCTTCGGCATCCAGGAGGGTCAGAAGTACGACTGGGGTACCGGCGTCTGGATCCTCATCGGTGTCGGGTTGCTCGTCTTCGCGGGGTTCGTCTACTGGCAGTCCGTGAACGAGAACGAGCCGCTGGTGCCATTGGCACTGTTCCGCGACCGTAACTTCTCGTTGTCCAACATCGGTATCGCAGCCATGGGCTTCGCGATGTCCGGCATGATGCTGCCGATCATGTTCTACGCGCAGAGTGTCACCGGTTTGACACCTACCCGGTCGGCGTTGCTGTTCGTGCCGATGGCTCTGCTCACCGGAATCCTCGCGCCCAATGTCGGCAAGCTCGTCGACAAGACGCATCCTCGCTACATCGCCGGTTCGGGGCTGTTCATCCTCGCGGCCGCCTTACTGTGGTTCGCGTACGAGATGACGCCTACCACTGCAATCTGGAGGCTGCTGCTCCCGGTCGCGGCGATGGGTGTGGCGAATGCGTTGATCTGGTCTCCCTTGGCGGCCACGGCAACCCGCAATCTGCCGATGAGTCAGGCAGGCGCAGGTTCGGGTATCTACAACACCACCCGCATGATCGGCTCGGTTCTCGGTAGCGCCGGCATCGGCGCGCTCATTCAATCGAGGCTGGCCGCAGAGCTGCCGGCGGCTGGATCTGCAACGGGGGCAAACGAATTCGCCGGTCGTGTGCCGGAGATGCTGCGCGACGGATTCACCACCGCCATGGCGCAGTCGCTGATCCTGCCCGCCGTCGTGCTGATCGTCGGCATGATCGCGGTCTGCTTCTACGCCCGGCCCGCGTTCAAGTAGTCCATGTGAGCGGAACTTCGTAGCCCACTACGAAGTTCCTCTCACATGCGGCGAAGCCGCACTACAGCCCCAGATCCCGGCCGATCAGTTCCTTCATGATCTCGTTCGATCCGGCCCAGATCTTGGTCACGCGAGCGTCTTTCCAGGCGCGGGCGGCGCGGTATTCGTTCATGAATCCGTAGCCGCCGTGCAGCTGGACGCAGTGGTCGAGGATCTCGTTCTGTACCTGCGAGCTCCACCACTTCGCCTTGGCTGCGTCGATGGCCGTCAGTTCACCGATGCCGTGGGCGGCGATGCAGTTGTCGATGTATGCCTGTGCCACATCGAGTTTCGTGACGAGCTCGGCGAGCAGGAACTTGTTCCACTGCAGCGAGCCGATCTGCTGCCCGAATGCCTTGCGGTCCTTGGCGTACTGCAGCGTCTCCTCGAGAATGGGGCGGACGTGTCCGAGGTTGGCCACCGAGCAGCTGATGCGTTCCTGGGGGAGCAGCTGCATCATATGGATGAAGCCGCCGTCGAATTCGCCGATCATGTTCGAGCTCGGAACGCGTACGTTCTCGAAGAACAGCTCGGCCGTGTCGGATTCGGGCTGGCCGACCTTGTCCAGCTTGCGGCCACGGGAGAATCCTTCGGTGCCGTTCTCGACGGCGAAGAGCGTGATGCCCTTGGCCTTCTTCTCCGGCGTCGTGCGAGTGGCGACGATGACGAGGTCGGCGGAGTTGCCGTTGGTGATGAAGGTTTTGGAGCCGTTGATGATGAAATCGTCGCCGTCCTTGACTGCGGTGGTCTTCAGGGCAGCCAGGTCCGAGCCGCCGGACGGCTCGGTCATCGCGATCGCGGTGAGGATCTCGCCGCTGCAGAACCCGGGCAGCCAGCGCTTCTTCTGCTCCTCGGTGGTGAGCTTGACCAGGTAGGGCGCGACGATATCGACGTGAATACCGAAGCACGACGCCACCGCGGCACTCGAGCGGGCGAGTTCCTCGGCGAGGACGGCGTTGAATCGGTAATCCTCGGCTCCGCTGCCGCCGTATTCCTCGGGTACTTCGAGGCCGAGGAACCCGTTGCGTCCGGCTTCGAGCCAGATGTCGCGGTCGATGTATCGCTGTTCGACGAGCTTCTCCTCGACCGGCGTGATGGTGCGGGTGACGAACTCGCGTACCGATGCGCGGAAGTCCTCGTGGTCGGACTCGAACAGGCTGCGCTTCATCTAGGTGTTCCTCTCGGTAACGTTCACTCTCCTGCGCACAATACTCGGTGGTAACAAGGTCCCCGGACGGGTGTGGCACTATGCGAACCATGGCTGACGCACCCACTTCGCTCGTTCGATCGACCACTGCGGCAGGCGCGGAGGTCGCCGTGCTCACCTTCGATCACGGTCCGCTCAATCTCTTCGATCAGGCCATGTTCGACGCGGTGGCCGCGAACGTTGCCGATCTCGTCGCGCGACCGCCTCGTGCGGTGCTGCTCCGCGCCGAGGGCAAGGTGAACTCGGCAGGCGTCGACGTGCATGTCTTCGAGGGCCTGTCCGCCGCGCAAGGTGCCGATCTGTGGCGTGGACTGTTCGCGCAGATTGCCCATCCACTCGAGGCGTTGCCCTGCCCGGTGATCTATGCCGCACACGGGTTGACGCTCACCGCGGCGTTCGAGATCTCGTTGGCCTGCGACATCATTCTCGCCGGTCCCAAGGCCAAGTTCGGTCTGGTCGAGACCGTCGTCGGTCTGACGCCGTCGATGGGTGGGCCGCAGCGTCTGGCCGAGCGGGCCGGTTCGGGTCGGGCTCGCGAGCTCGTCATGACCGGAGATCTGTACGACGCACAGACGTTGAAGGAGTGGGGCGTGGTCAACCAGATCCACGACGATGTCGACGCCGCGGCGCTCGCGCTGACGCATCGACTGGCCGACGGCCCCACCGTCGCGCATTCGGCAACGAAACAGATTGTGGCAGCGTGGCGTTCGGGTGGCGTTGCGCACGCCGACGAGATCACCTCGGAGGTCTCCGGCGCGTTGTTCGAGACCGAGGATCTGCGGGGTGCGGTGAAGAGCTTCCTCGAGGTCGGTCCGGGGAAAGCGACGTACACGGGCAAGTAGAATCGAGCGAGTGAGTACTGATCAGCTGGCCGAACTGCACCTGCACATCGAAGGGTCGCTAGAGCCTCCGCTGATTTTCGAGCTCGCGGAGCGTAACGCATTGTCGTTGCCGTACAACGATATCGACGAACTGCGCGCGAAGTACGAGTTCACCGACCTGCAATCCTTCCTCGATCTGTACTACGCCAACATGGCCGTGTTGCAGACCGCCGAGGATTTCGCAGATCTGGCTCGGGCCTACTTCCGCCGCACCGCTCAGGCCGGGGTCACGCACGCGGAGATCTTCTTCGACCCGCAGGCGCACACCGAGCGCGGTGTCTCCCTCGAGGCCGTCGTCGAGGGACTGGCCGACGCGTGCGCGACCAGTGAGCGCGAATTCGGTGTCACCAGTGGCTTGATCGCATCGATCCTGCGTGACAAGCCGGTGCTGCACGCCAATCAACTGCTCGACGACCTGTTGGCGATGCAGGCTCCGATCATCGGGCTCGGTCTCGATTCCGCCGAGGTCGGGTACCCGCCGTCGTTGTTCGTCGATGTGTTCGCCAAGGCGCGCGCCGAGGGTCTGCACGTCGTCGCCCACGCCGGTGAGGAAGGCCCGCCCGACTACATCTGGCAGGCACTGGACCTGCTGAAGGTCGAGCGCATCGATCACGGGGTGCGGTGCCTGGAAGACGAGGCATTGGTGAATCGCCTTGTGGAGGAACAGATCCCGCTCACCGTCTGCCCACTGTCCAACGTTCGGCTCAAGGTGATCGACAACGTCGAGCAGCTGCCGTTGCGGCAGATGCTCGAGCGCGGCCTGTCGGTGTCGATCAATTCCGATGATCCCGCCTACTTCGGCGGCTACGTCGACGACAACTTCTCTGCCCTCGAAGCGGGGATGGGCCTCACCGCGGCCGAGCGACAGCAGTTGGCCGAGAACTCGATACGCGCGAGCTTCGTGACTGTCTAGATCAGCGCGACCGTCTAGATCAGTTCGCCGTCACCGAGATTTTCGGGTAGCCGGTGGCACCGTCGGGAACGGTGTCGGCGGTCTTGTTGGTCTGCAGTTCTCCGGCGGAGTTGGTGGC
The DNA here is from genome assembly GCF_022810385.1 of Rhodococcus sp. ARC_M12. Classification (NCBI taxonomy): domain Bacteria; kingdom Bacillati; phylum Actinomycetota; class Actinomycetes; order Mycobacteriales; family Nocardiaceae; genus Rhodococcus; species Rhodococcus sp. ARC_M12. The sequence continues at coordinate 76,264 of NZ_JALGQI010000018.1, forward strand.
CCGGGCACGGATCGCGTGCTGCCCGGCAGGCAGGTCCAGCTCGACTGTCCACTGCCGCCAGGTGTCCTTGGAGTACTCCTCCGAGAGCGTGGCCGGCACCCAATTGCCCTCGTCCACTTGCACTTCCACGCCGTCGATGCCGGTGTGCTGATCCCAGGCGACGCCCGCGATCACCGTCCGACCGGCCGGCGTGGAGCTGCCCGAACGCGGGGTGTCGATCCGCGAGGCCGTCTTGATCGGTCCGAGAGCGCCCCAGCCACGATCGGTCCAGTACGCCGTCGCGCGGTCGAATCGGGTGATCTCGATGTCGGTGACCCATTTGGTCGCCGAGACGTATCCGTACAGACCGGGGACGACGAGCCGCGCCGGGTAGCCGTGCTCGACGGGGAGCGGCGCGCCGTTCATGCCGACTGCGAGCAGGGCGTCGCGGCCGTCGAGCAGTACCTCGAGGGGAGTGCCCGCGGTGAAGGCGTCGCTGCTCGACGACAGCGCCATGTCGGCGTCCGGTGAAATGCCTGCTTCTTCGAGAATGTCCTTGAGCGGGTAGCCGATCCACGTTGCGTTGCCCACGAGGTCCCCGCCGACGATGTTGGACACGCAGGTCAGGGTGACCGTTTTCTCGACTGCCTGGCGCTCGGCGAGGTCGGCGAACGTCAGCTCGATCTCGCGGTCCACCATGCCGTGGATCCGCAACGACCACGTATCCGACGCCACCCGCGGCACGACCAGCGCGGTGTCGATGCGGTAGAAATTCTCGTTCGGGGTGATGTACGGCGCGAGGCCGTCGATCTGCAGGTCTGCCCCGGCCGGTATCGGGGGTTGCGGAGTGGGCGTCGGAAGCATGAAGCCGAGTCGATCCGCGGTGACTGCGCGCGCCGAGGTCAGCATTCGTCCGGCTGTTCCGGCCACGACGCCGAGTACCGCGGCACCGGCAGCGAGGGTCAGGAAGCTGCGTCGGTTCATGCCCTCGGTCGCAGGTGCCGCGGCACCGATGAGGGCGTGCAGCACGACGATGCCCACGATGACACCGCCGATGGTCGGGACTGCGTACAGGGCCGTCGCGTCCGGTCGGGTCACTGCGGCGAGTACACCCACAGCGCCCAGGGCGGCGAACACGACTGCACCGATCGGCTTGCGGGCGATTCCTGCTGCCGCGGCGATGGCTCCGATCACCACCGCCATGCCGACGAACAGGGCGAGCTTGTCGGACGTGCCGAACGTATCGATGGCCCATTCGCGGATCGGGGCAGGACTGTAGTCGACGGCCGAGGATCCGACGGCCGTCAGCGGTGACGAGTTGGATCCGATGGGGACGGCGATCAATTCACCGACACCGAGGATGACTCCGGCGGCGACGATGCCGGACAGCGCGCGTTTTCCTGTGCTCACTCGCTCCAATGTAAGCGAATGGGTCGTGCGCGGTATTTCGTAGCAGTCTACGAACTACCGCTCACGACAGCAGACGCTCGAGGTACTCGCTGCCGAACAACTTTCCCGGGTCCATCGAATCGCGGATGTGCAGGAAGTTGTCGAAGTGTTCGTAGTAATCGCGCAGCTCGTCGCCGCTGAGGGAATGCAGTTTGCCCCAGTGTGGCCGGCCGCCGACGCTGCGACAGATGGCTTCGACGGCGTCGAAGTACTCGCGGTGATCGCGGCGGTGGTACTGGTGGACAGCGATGTAGGCCGTCGGGCGTCCGTACGCGGTGGACAGCCAGATGTCGTCGGCCGCGGCGAACCGGACCTCCACGGGGAACGCGATCGAGATGGCAGATCGCTCGAGCCAGCGATCGACCTCGCCCAGCAACCAGCCGATGTCGGCGACCGGTACCGCGTATTCCATCTCGACGAACCGGACGGTGCGGGAGGACGCGAACACCCGGTACGAGCGGTCGGTGTGCTCGCGGGCCGACAGTGCCTGGGCAGAGACCGCGTTGAGGCGAGGAATCAGGGCCGGCACTCGCGTCACCAGGCGGTTGAGCCCCTCGAAGACCGTGTTGGACAGTAGTTCATCGTCGAGGTACGAGCGCACCTTTCCCAGCGGGCGCAGCACGGCGTCGCCCGGCAGGCGGGTGTTGTGTTTGGTCAGCACTCGGTCGGTATGTGGAAACCAGTAGAACTCGAAGTGGTCGACGGCAGCGACGGTGACATCGAGCTCGGCGAGCGTTGCCGTCAGCGTCGACGGTTTCTCGACGGCCCGTAGAGCGAACGCCGGAACGCACTCGAGCGTGACTCGGGTGATGACGCCGAGCGCACCGATACTGACACGGGCCGCGTCGAACAGTTCGGTGTTCTCCTCGCGAGAGCACTGAACGAGTTCGCCGTCCGCGGTCATCAGCTCCAGCGCATGCACCTGGGTCGCGATGCCTCCGAAACGGGCCCCGGTTCCGTGGGTACCCGTGGAGATGGCTCCGGCGACGGATTGTTCGTCGATGTCGCCGAGGTTGGTCATGGCCAGGCCGAGGTCCCACAGCTGGGCGGTCAGCTCGCGCAGCCGGGTGCCGGCGAGCACCGTCACCTGGGCGGAACCGTCGTCGTTACGGACGACCGATTCGATCCCACGCAACGAATCCAGGCTGATCTGCACGCCGTCGGTGACGGCGATCGGGGTAAAGGAATGACCGGCCCCGACGCATCGCACCGTACGAGATCGCTCGACGGCACCCGCCAGCACGATGCGCAGTTCGTCGGCCGACGTCGGCTCGGCGCGGTCCGACGGGAACGCGTGTTGATTGCCCGCCCAGTTCTGCCACGACCGCTCGATCATCGAATCACTATCCCGCAGCGCGCTCCCCTGGGGCAATCCAAGGCACAGAACTCGCCCGCACCCTAGTATCGGGTCATGCAATCGAGGCTGCCCGCGGATGTGCGACGCGCACAACTGGTGCAGTCGGCCATCGACGTTGCCGAGCGGGTGGGCATCGAGTCCCTGACCGTGCGTGCACTCTCGGAGCACGCCGACGTCACCAAGGGCATCGTGCAGTACTACTTCGAGACCAAGCAGGATCTGGTGATCGCGATGGGGGAGCACCTCATCGTCGACGTCACCGAGATTCTGCACGCCGCGCTGAACAGTGCCGTGGGCACGCGAGAACTCCCGGGTGTCCGTGGTCTGCGAGAGCTGGTGCACGGCGGTCTGAGCGCGGTGTGGTTGCTGATCGAGAAGTCACCGGATCGGCAGTTGCTCGCCTACGAGATCAAGACCTACCTGCTGCGCCATCGGGCGCTCGGATCGGCCACGGCCGCCGAGATCGCCAGTGGACAGTATCGAATTCGCGACTCCGAGGCGCGGTTGTTCTTCGAGCAATGTTCCGCCCATACGGGAACGCGATGGCTCGAGCCGGTGGCGTCGATCGCGCGATTCGGCATGGCGACCCTCGACGGTCTGGTGCTGCGGTGGTTGGTCGACGGCGACGATCTCGAAGTGCTGGCGCAGATCGACGACCTGTCGGGCTTGATCGCGAGCAAGGCCGTCGATCGCTGAAAGACCGGCCTCGCCGATGCTCACCGGGACTTCTCGGCCGCAGAGTGTTTGACTGTGTAGGCCCGGCAACGACGACGAAGGAATGTTCCCTATGAGCTCGATCGCCGGTGTCGCGACCACCGACACGACACCACTGTCCCGTATCGCAGCTGCCACCGAGGGGCTCGAATCACCCTTGGCTGCAGTCGATTCGGCCGCTCTCGATGCCAATGCCGCGGCGTTGCGGGCGCGAGCGGACGGAGTGCCGATCAGGATCGCGAGCAAGTCCGTTCGGTGCCGGGCAGTGCTGGATCGGGTGCTCGCGGCCGACGGGGTGAACGGCGTCATGGCCTACTCCCTGCGCGAGGCGATCTGGTTGGCGCGCCTCGGCGTGGAGGACATCCTGATGGGGTACCCGACGGTGGATCGTACCGCCCTCGCCGAGGTCGTCAACGATCGGGTGCTGTCGGGTCGCATCACGCTGATGGTCGACGACGTCGCACAGTTGGACATCGTGCGCGACGCCACCGCGAGCGATCTTCTCAAGCCACGTATCTGTATCGATGTCGATGCCTCGCTGCGGATCGGTCCGCTGCACATCGGCGTCAGGCGCTCTCCGTTGCGCGAACCCGAGCAGGTCGCTGCCTTCGCGCGGGTGGCGCAGGCGCGGGGGTTCCGGGTGGTCGGGCTGATGTTCTACGAGGCACAGATCGCCGGTGTGCCCGATTCCAACGTCGCGGTGGAATGGATGAAGTCCCTGTCGTCCCGCGAGATCTCCACGCGCAGAACAGCAGTGGTCGAGGCCGTGACCGCGGCGGTCGGGCGGATCGAAATCGTCAACAGTGGGGGCACCGGGTCGATCGACTTCTCGGCGGCCGATCCGGTCGTCACCGAGGTCACCGCGGGATCGGGCTTGTTCGCGCCGACGCTCTTCGATCGGTATCGCGCATTCTCGGCCGAGCCCTCGCTGTTCTTCGCGCTGCCCGCGGTGCGCAAGCCGACGCCGCAGATCGCGACGCTGTTCGGCGGTGGCTACATCGCGTCGGGTCCGGCGTCGACGTCGCGATCCCCGCGGCCGGTCGCGTGGTCGAGAAAGGCCAGGGGTGTGGTGACGTCCGGTCTGAAGTTGCTGCGCAACGAGGGTGCGGGCGAGGTACAGACTCCGGTGAGCGGAGCAGGTGAGGTGCAGATCGGCGATCGAGTCTGGTTTCGGCACGCCAAGGCGGGCGAGTTGTGCGAGCGATTCGACACCCTGCACCTGGTGCACGCCGACGGGTCCGTCGAGGCGGTCCCCACCTACCGCGGCGAGGGCATGGCGTTCGGCTGAACCGCGTTCTCGCACAGACTCATGAAGGTGCCGAGGGTGACCAGTCCGGCCGGAGTCGACGGTAGGTACTGCGTGAGGGCTCGTGACCGGATCAGTATCGCCGCCCATTGACCACGCGAGACCGCGACATTGAGTCTGTTGCGGGACAACAGAAATCCCATGCCGCGTGGAACGTCCTCGATCGCGGACGCCGCCATCGAGATCAGCACCACCGGGGCCTGTCGACCCTGGAACTTGTCGACGGTTCCCACCGCAACCTCGTCGAGTCCGGCCGCCGCGAGGCGTTCGACGATGACGGCCACCTGCGCGTTGTAGGCCGCGACGACCACGAAGTCGCCCTGATGCATCGGCCGCGTTCCCTCGAACGATTGCGGGTTGCTCCAGAGCCGGCCGAGCAGATCCTGGACTCGCGCGACGATCTCGTCGGCCTCTTCCACCGAGTCCGTGGAGTTGCCGTGATGGTCCAGGTAGGCGACGTGCAGGCCGGGCTCCGGCCCCGAAAGGGAACGTGCCTGTGTCACAGCACTGTTGGACTCGAGTTTGCCCTCGTACGACAGCGCGGAGACCGGCGCACACAGATCGGGATGCATCCGCCACGTCGTCGCCAGAAAGTACCCGCGATCGGCGGGCAGCGTCGGGTGCCCGTTCATGATCGCGCCCAGAGCCGACTCGTCGACGGGTTCGGGGTGGGTGCCCTGGCTGACCTGCGGCAGCTGTGCCGGGTCGCCGAGCAGGAGCAGATTGCGCGAGGACACCGAGACGGCGATGGTGTTGGCCAGCGAGAACTGCCCGGCCTCGTCGACGACCAGGAGATCGAGCGATCGGGGTGGGATTCGGCCCGGGTTGGAGAAGTCCCATGCGGTGCCGCCGACCACGCAGCCCTCGTCGGCGTCGGTGACGAAGCGGGAATAGTCCGTCGGATCCAGAACGGTGTGCGCAGTCGGCGCTTTCTTGCCTACCCGGCTCGGATCCACCCCGGCCGCCACGACGGTGTCCAGCAGATTGTTCACCACGTGGTGCGACTGGCCCACCACACCGATCCGCCAGCGATGTACATCGACCAATTCGGCGATCACCCGCGCTGCGGTGTACGTCTTTCCGGTCCCGGGCGGACCTTGCACGGCGAGATAGGAGTCGTTCAGATCGAGCAGGGCGGCCGTGACGGCTGTCGCGTAGTCACCGGCGCGCACCTCGGGAAGACCGGTGCCGGAACGGGTTCGGGGCGGCGACAACGTCAGCAGATCGGCGACGGCTGTGCTCGGAAGGTGTGGCAGGGCGGCGCTGACCTCGGTGGCGACGGCGACGATGGCCTGCTCGAGGTGCTTGGTTGCAGGAGGCGGTTCGGGCGCGGTGGCCACCGGGAAGTCGAGGTACTCGTCCACACTCTTGCGGAGGTTCTCCTGCACCACGACCATGTCGAGGGTGCCCTCGTAGCCGGTCTCCACGATCTCCACCGTCGTGGTCGCGCGATGGGTCGGCTGCTGCTTCGGCAACCCCTCCGGGGCCGGGTCGTCGTAGAGCAGTTTGACCTTCGAGCCGGACAGGGCCCCGCCCGTCAGGTGCCCCAGCAGCTTGATCTGCCGTCGTAGAACCCGTTGCTGTGGTGCAGTTTTCATCCAGTCGTGCACCAGCTCGGCCCGCTCGACCTTCAACACGTCCGCGGCGTCCGCCCACTCGTCCATCGGATGGGTCAGCCGATCGAAGTGGGCCCACCAGAACGGCTTTCGCTCGCGCCGGTGGTACCCGATGGAGCCGGAGAACAATGCGACGGCCTGCTGCGTCGCGGTGCGCTGCCACGGTAGGCCCGCGTAGTCGGCGAGTTCGAGTTCCAGCGGGCTTGCGGTGTCGACGGCACTGTCGTCGAGTTCCAGTTGCTGCGTCGCCCGTGGCTGGACACCGGCATCCGACGCGCGCCCGAGCAACCAATCCCTCAGTCGCAGAGTCGATTCGCAATCGGTGCGGTTGTACTCGGCGATGTCGGCGAGGAGAGCTGCGGCCTCGGCGTCCTTGCCCTGATCTCGCAGATCGCACCAGTTCGCGTATTCGACGATCGACGCGGCAGCGTCGGTGACATCTCCGTCGCGGGTGGCGGGCATGTACAGCGGTTCGAGTTTCTTGATGCTGTAGGACCTGGCTCCGATGCGCACCGCGGACCGTACGACGGGATAGAGATCGACCAGAACGTCGTGCCGCAGCAGGTCGTCGACGGCGTCCTCACCGACCCCGTACCGGCCGGCGAGGCGCAGCAGTGCGGTCTTCTCGTACGGCGCGTAGTGGTAGACGTGCATGTTCGGGTGGACGGCGCGACGGGCCGAGACGTAGTCGAGGAAGTCGATCAGGGCACGGCGTTCCTGCGCGCGATCGTGTGCCCAGAACGGGAGGAAGTCACCGTCGGCGGTGTAGACCCCGAAGAGGTACTCGAGTCCCCATTCGGCACTGCCGGCCTCGGCCCACAGTGGGTCGCCCTCGAAGTCGAAGAAGATGTCTCCCGGATCGGGCTCGGGAATCACCCCGAGCGCCTCGGCGTCGAAGATCTCGAATTCGGCGTCGCCGGTGTCTTCCTGGCGAACCTGCAGCGCGGCCTGAGCGCGCAGGTTCGTCACCGTGCGCGACGACATGCCGTCCACGCCGCCGGTCGATGCTGCGAGTTCGTCGACCGTCGAGATGCCGGCGTCGAGCAGTCTGTCCCTGGTGCTCGCGCGCATGCCTGCGACGAGCACCAGATCGCGGTGCTGTTCCACCTCGACCGTGCAGGCCTCGCACTGTCCGCAGCCGGAGTAGCGCGAGTCGAACCAATCGACGATGGTTCCCTCGGCGTGGTGCTCGTCGAGTATGTGTTGCAGATGATCTCGGGACTGCCGATAGACCGGAAGAATCTCGGTGAGCGAGTGAGCGGAGTCGCTGCCGTCGCCGAGCATCAGGTGCACCTCGTCGCTCGGTTGGATTCCGCCCGTCCGCAGCGCGTCGGCGTAGGCCGCCAACTGCAGCAGGGCCGGTACCTTCGCGTGCCGCGAGAGCTTGGTGTCGTACACGGCGTACCGAGCACCCTCGGCCACCAGGAAGTCGCAGAACCCCAGAAATCGTCCGTCGAAGAAGGTCGCCTGATAGACCACGGGCGTGCGGGAGGTGAGGGCGGTGAACGTGGCCCAGGCCGCGTCGGCCAGCTCCTGCGCCGTCCGTCCCGGTCGGTCCATCGTCAGGACTCCGCCGGGAAAGCGCTGTCGGAAGGCCTCGAGCTGACGGCGTTCGTGCTCGAATCCGAGTGCGGACGTGCGGTCGAGCATCGGATCGGGGGCGGCCACCGTGCGCGGGATCAGACCGGTCAGCCCGTCGAGTCGGCGCAGCAGTCCGAATTCGCAGGACGCCGCCGCAGCGAGGTCGCTGGCGCTGTAGATGACACGATCGCCGAGGAGGAACACGCGCCCACCCTAGCCATCACCGCGAGCGGTACCGGTCACGTTGCGCGCGGATGCAGTCGCGAGGAGGCAAAATGATCGAATGCCTTTTTTCGACGGAGCCACCGGTGCTGTCCACTATCGAAACTGGACCGTTCCCGATGCTCGTTTCGGTCTCGTCTTTCTGCACGGTCTCGGCCAGAACAGTGGCCACTACCACCGCTTCGCTCGGGTCCTCAACGGGCGCGGAGTCGATGTGTGGGCGGTCGATCACGTGGGTCACGGGCTCACCGAGGGCGAGCTCACCGACGCCGCTCAGATTCCCGGTCTTGCCCAGAATGCGCTGCAGTTGCTCGATATCGCCGAGGCCGAGCACCCCGAGTTGTCGTTCGCGCTGATGGGCCATTCGCTCGGCGCAGCGACGGTCATCGCAGCTCTGGGCGCGCATCCGGACGCGGTGCGGTGCGCCGTCCTGTGCGGAACGCCGAAGTCCGTGACCGGCTCGGCCACGGATCTGGCCGACAACGTGATTCCGATTCTCGCCGTGCACGGCGTCGACGATCGCCTGGCTCCGATCGATGCGGTACGCGAGTGGATCGGCGGTGTGCCCGACGCGTCCCTGAGCGAGTTCGAGGACGGCGGCCACGACCTCCTGCACGAGAAGATCCACCTGCAGGTGACGTCGGCGGTGGCGGAGTTTCTCGACGACCACATGTCCTGACACGAGAAAAGGGCCCGGCGCGATGATCGCGTCGGGCCCCTTTTTCTCGTGCGGTCGATCTACGAGTAGATGGCCTCGATGTCGTTGCCACGCTCGGCGTGAATGATGTTGCGCTTGAGCTTCATCGTCGGGGTCAGCTCACCGGTCTCGACGGTGAAGTCGTTCTCGAGGATCGTGTACTTCTTGATCTGCTCGGGGCTCGAGACCTTCTTGTTGGCCTCGGCGACGGCCTTGTCGAGCTCGGCGACCAGATCGGCGTTCTTCGACAGTTCCGAGAACGGGATGTCCGCGGACAGGTTGTGCCGCTCGAGCCAACCCGGCAGAGCCTCCGGATCGAGGGTGATGAGCGCACCGATGAACGGCTTGGCGTCGCCCACGACGAGGCACTGGCTGATGATCGCGTTGGCGCGCAGGGCGTCCTCGAGCACCGCGGGGGCGACGTTCTTACCGCCGGCGGTGACGATGATTTCCTTCTTGCGGCCGGTGATCGAGACGTAGCCTTCCTGGTCGATCGCGCCGAGGTCTCCGGTGTGGAACCAGCCGTCGACGATGGCTTCGGCCGTGGCCTTCTCGTTGTGCCAGTAGCCACTGAACACCACGGGTCCCTTGAGCAGCAGTTCCCCGTCCTCGGCGACCTTCACCGAGTGACCGTCGATGGGCTTGCCGACGGTGCCGACGCGCTGGTCCTTGGTGGTGTTGACGGTGATGGCCGCGCTGGTCTCGGTCAGTCCGTAGCCCTCGTAGACCGGGACGCCCGCACCGCGGAAGAAGTGGCCGAGGCGGGCACCGAGAGGTCCGCCGCCGGACACCGCGCGGGTGCAGTTGCCACCGAGCGCTGCGCGAAGCTTGGAGTAGACCAGCTTGTCGAACACGGTGTGCTTGAGGTTCAGAACCAGCCCGGCTCCGCCCTTCTCCTGGGCCTCGCTCCACTCGATGGCCGTCGCGGCGGCCTTGTCGAAGATGGAACCCTTGCCGCCGTCGTGGGCCTTCTGCTTGGCGGAGTTGTAGACCTTCTCGAACACGCGCGGCACCGAGAGGATGAAGTCCGGCTTGAACACGGCGAACTGATCCACCAGAGTCGTCACGTCCGAGGTGTGGCCGACGGTGACCTTGGACTCGAACGAGCCGAACGACACGGCGCGGGCGAACACGTGCGCCATCGGGAGGAACATCAGCGTGCGATTGCCCTCCTTCATCGAGTCGTGCAGCGCGATCTGGGTGGCCTGAACCTCGGCGTAGAAGTTCGCGTGCGTCAGCTGGACGCCCTTGGGTCGGCCGGTGGTGCCCGAGGTGTAGATCAGGGTCGCGGGTGATGCTGCGGTGACCTGATGGCGTCGGGCATGCAGATCCTCGTCGCTGACCCCGGCACCGCGGGTGGTCAGTTCTTCGATCGCTCCGCCGTCGATCTGCAGAACCTCACGCAGATCCTTGGCACCTTCGGTGACCTCTTTGAGGTTCGAGGCGTGCGCTGCGGTCTCGACGACGAGCAGCTTGGTAGCGGAGTCCTCGAGGATCCACTGCGCCTGGTCGGCGGAGGAGGTCTCGTAGATCGCGACGGTGCAGCCGCCTGCGGACCAGATGGCGTAGTCGAGGACGACCCACTCGTAGCGCGTCGCGCTGAGGATGGCGACACGGTCGCCGAGTTCGATACCGGAGGCGATCAGTCCTTTGGCCGCTGCCGCTACCTCTTTCGCGAACCGATCGGCGGTGACATCGGTCCAGTTGCCGTTCACCAGACGTTGGAACGGTACGAAGCTCGGCGATTCCTTCTCGTACCTGTAGACGGTGTCGGCCATGGATGCGTCGTCAGGAATGGTGAACGACGCCGGCACAGAATATTCGCGCACTGCTGGACCCCTTACGGAAAAATAGCGTGGTAGTTGTGCATTTCATCACATTCGAGGCCGTGGCGCACCATCCGGGGTGTCCGGTTTGTCGACTTTGCCGCGAGTTCGAGGGGGTTGAGTGTGACTCGGGGTACAACTTAACCGTCCGCGGTCACGTTCGGCGGTCGGGTCGCCGGTGTGAGGGCGCTCGCACCGCGGGCGGTCTCGGCCGTTTTCGTCACCTGATCAGCGTAGAAGGGTTCGCAGGGTCCGGGCAGGTACTAAACTCGCTCCACATATGAGCACTTCAGAAACTGATCAGGATGCCGCCGTGACGTCTGACGAGACGAATTCGCCCCTTCAGGACTCCGCCTCCGTTCCGGTCCGAGCGACCGAGTCGGCCTCGGCGACGGGCGAGGACATCACATTCGCCGATCTCGGGATCGACGAGCGGGTCCTGAAGGCCCTGCACGACGTCGGTTACGAGAGCCCGTCGCCCATTCAGGCGGCCACCATCCCGCCGCTGATGGCAGGGAACGACGTCGTCGGCCTCGCGCAGACCGGAACGGGCAAGACGGCCGCGTTCGCGGTGCCGATTCTGTCCCGTCTCGATGTGTCGCGTCGGACGCCGCAGGCGCTGGTGCTGGCACCGACGCGCGAGCTGGCGCTCCAGGTGGCCGAGGCGTTCGGTAAGTACGCCACCCACATTCCGGGTCTGCACATCCTGCCCATCTACGGTGGCCAGTCGTACGGCATCCAGCTCTCCGGCCTGCGCAAGGGTGCACAGATCATCGTCGGCACCCCCGGCCGCGTCATCGATCACCTGGAGAAGGGCACCCTCGACCTGTCCGGTCTCGAGTACTTGGTGCTCGACGAGGCCGACGAGATGCTCAAGATGGGTTTCCAGGAGGACGTCGAGCGCATCCTCTCCGATACCCCGGAGTACAAGCAGGTGGCGTTGTTCTCGGCCACGATGCCGGCCGCGATCCGCAAGATCTCCAAGCAGTACCTGCACGATCCAGTGGAGATCACCGTCAAGACCAAGACGTCGACGGCGCCGAACATCACCCAGCGCTACGTGCAGGTGGCCCATCAGCGCAAGCTCGAGGCACTCACTCGAATCTTCGAGGTCGAAGAGTTCGAGGCGATGATCATGTTCGTGCGCACCAAGCAGGCCACCGAGGAACTCGCCGAGAAACTGCGCGCACGGGGCTTCTCGGCCGCGGCGATCAACGGCGACATCGTGCAGGCTCAGCGTGAGCGCACCATCGGTCAGCTCAAGAACGGTCAGATCGATATCCTGGTGGCCACCGATGTCGCGGCTCGCGGTCTCGACGTCGACCGCATCTCGCACGTCATCAACTACGACATCCCGCACGACACCGAGTCCTACGTGCACCGCATCGGTCGTACCGGACGCGCGGGCCGCGCCGGTCAGGCTCTGCTGTTCGTCGCACCGCGCGAGCGGCACCTGCTCAAGGCCATCGAGCGGGCGACGCGTCAGCCGATCACCGAGATGCAGCTGCCCAGCGTCGACGACGTCAACGCGCAGCGCGTGACGAAGTTCAAGGACTCCATCACCGAGAGCCTCGGCAACGAGAATCTGGCGTTGTTCCGTCGTCTCATCGAGGATTACGAGCGCGAGCACGACGTGCCGTTGGTCGACATCGCGGCAGCCCTGGCCATCCAGTCTCGCGACGGCGAAGCGTTCCTGCTGAAGCCGGAGCCGCCTGCCCCGCCGCGTGCACCGCGCGAGCCTCGTGAGCCGCGGCCGCCTCGCACGTTCGACGAGGATGCGGCCAGTTCGCATCACCGCAAGACCGGTCAGGAGATGGCGACGTACCGCATCAGCGTCGGCAAGCGGCATCGCGTCGCTCCCGGTGCCATCGTCGGTGCGATCGCCAACGAGGGTGGTCTGCGTCGAAGCGACTTCGGGCACATCAGCATTCGTCCCGATCATTCGTTGGTGGAGCTGCCGGCCGACCTCGCCGACGAGACGGTGGAGGCGTTGCGCCGCACCCGCATCAGTGGTGTGTTGATTCAACTGCAACCCGATTCCGGCCCGCCCGGACGCAGCGGCGGCGGGAAGTACAAAGGCAAGCGCTAGCGCGCACGTGCACGGCAATTCGTAGCCCACTACGAAGTTCCGCGCACGACCCCGGGTTCGAGCGTTTGGTGGACCAAGCCTCGGGTATCCGGCCGTGCATGACCAACGTCACTCTCCGTGTCAACGGAACGGAACGCGAGTTCGAGTGCGATACCCGAACCACCCTGCTCGACGCACTGCGGGAGAATCTCGACCTGATCGGTGCGAAGAAGGGGTGCGACCACGGACAGTGCGGTGCCTGCACGGTGCTGGTCGACGGGCGGCGGATCAACAGCTGCCTCACGTTCGCGGTCGCGCAACAGGATCGCGAGATCACCACGGTCGAGGGATTGTCCGATGGCGACACGTTGCATCCCGTGCAGCAGGCCTTCGTGGACCGTGATGCGTTTCAGTGCGGGTACTGCACGTCCGGGCAGATCTGCTCCGCGGTGGCGGTGATCGAAGAGGCGAAACAGGGTTGGCCCAGCGCGGTCACCGACGATCTCGAGGCCACCGATGTCGAACTCGATTCCGGTGAAGTGCGAGAACGTATGAGCGGCAACCTCTGTCGATGCGGTGCCTACGCCAATATCGTTCCGGCCGTGCAGGACGCATCGTGAGAACCTTCGCGTACGACGCAGCCACCGCCGTCGACGACGCCGTGGCCCGCCTCGCCGAGGACGAGAACGCGATGCTGCTCGGTGGCGGCACCAACCTCGTCGACCTGATGAAGCTCGGTGTCGTCGGCCCGACGACGTTGATCGACGTGACGCGACTTCCGTTGCACGACATCGACGTATCCGACGACGGCTCGCTGCGTGTCGGTTCCGGTGTGACCAACAGCGATCTCGCGGTGCACCCGGTGGTGCGTCAGCGGTATCCGGTGCTCTCCCGAGCGTTGCTCTCCGGTGCCTCGGGCCAGTTGCGCAACATGGCCACCACCGGTGGAAACCTGTTCCAGCGCACCCGGTGCGTGTACTTCATGGACGCATCGAAGCCGTGCAACAAACGGCAGCCCGGCTCGGGTTGCCCGGCCCGGGAGGGTGAGCACCGTAACCTTGCCATCCTCGGTGCCTCCCCGGCGTGTGTGGCGACGCATCCCTCCGACATGGCGGTCGCGTTGACCGCCCTCGACGCCCGCGTGGTCGTTCGTGGAGTCGACGGAGAGCGCACCCTCGCGATCGACGACTTCTACCGGCTCCCCGGTGACGAGCCCGAGCGCGACAACACGGTCGCGCGGGACGAACTCGTCACGGCCATCGAGATACCGGCACCGGCGGACGGCACCGTCTCCACCTACCGCAAGGTGCGGGACCGCCAGTCCTACGCGTTCGCGGTCGCGTCGGTCGCCGCCACTCTCGACGTCGAGGACGGCATCGTGCGCGGGGTGTCGATCGCGTTGGGTGGCGTCGCGCACAAGCCGTGGCGGGCCCGCACGGCCGAGCACGCGCTGCTCGGCGGGGCCGCCGACGAGGCGTCGTTCCGGCGGGCGATCGCCCTCGAACTCGACGCCGCAGACCCGTTGCGCGACAACGCGTTCAAAATTCCGCTGGTGACCAACCTCGTCGCCCGCACCCTGGTGGAACTCACAGCTTCGGGAGACCGGTCATGACTGCATCGATCGGACAACCGATTCAGCGCACCGAATCGATCGCCAAGGTCACCGGCCGGGCGCGGTACGCCGCCGAGCAATCGCCGGCGGTCGGACAGCTCTATGCCTGGTACGTGCCTGCGACGGTTCCCGCCGGGACGGTCGAACACGTCGAGCTGGAGGAAGACCCCGCAGTGCATGCCGTCCTCTGGCACGGCAACGCCGAGAAGCTGGGTGAGGTCGAGGACGCCGAACTGCATGTGTTGCAGTCCGATACCGTCTCCTATCGCGGTCAGATCGTGGCGGTCGTCGTGGCCGACACTCTCCAGAACGCTCGCGCCGCTGCAGCCCGGGTGCAGGTGCAGTACACCGGCGTCCGCGCTCCGGACAACACTCTGACCGCCGATCACCGCTCGCTGTACGCACCCGAGTCCGTCAACGCCGGGTTTCCCACCGATGTCACCGTCGGCGATCCCGACGCGGCGCTGGCGTCGGCCGAGCACGTCGTCGACAACTGGTACTCCACCGCGCCGATGCACAACAGTCCGATGGAACCGCATGCCACCACAGCGCAGTGGTCCGACGGCGTTCTGACGCTGTGGGATTCGACGCAGGCACCGTCGGGCGTCCAGGGTGACCTGGCGACGGCATTCGATCTGGAACCCGAGAACGTTCGCGTGATCGCCGAGAACGTCGGCGGCGGATTCGGAGCCAAGGGCAGTACTCGGCCCAATGCGGTCCTCGCCGCGATGGCGGCGCGAGCAACCGGAAAGACCGTCAAGCTGGTCCTGCCGAGGCAGGCCCTGTTCGATGTCGTCGGCTACCGCACCCCGACGCTCAATCACGTTCGGCTGGGAGCTGATTCGACCGGCACGCTGCAGTCGATCGCGCACGATTCGTTCCAGCAGACCAGCACGATCTTCGAGTTCTGTGAGCAGACCTCGGAATCCACTCGACACATCTACGCGGCCCCGAACCGTCGCACCACCCACCGACTCGCACAGCTGGACGTCGGAACGCCGCGGTGGATGCGAGCCCCGGGCGAGGCTCCGGGCATGTTCGCCGTCGAGACGGCCATCGACGAATTGGCCACGGCCACCGGTATCGATCCGATCGAACTGCGTATCCGCAACGAACCGGACGTCGATCCCGCCAGTGGCAACCCGTTCAGCTCACGCAGTGTGGTGCAGTGCCTGCGCGAGGGGGCAGAGAAGTTCGGGTGGGACCGCCGCGATTCCACGCCCGGTCAGCGTCGAGAGGGCAACACCCTGGTCGGCATGGGCGTCGCGACGGCCAGCTACCCGGTGCTGATCTCGCCGAGTACCGCCTCTGCACGTGTGGAGCAGGACGGCACGATCACGGTGTCCGTCGCCGCGTCGGACATCGGTACCGGAGCGCGGACGGTGCTGCGTCAGATTGCGGCCGACGCTCTCGAGGTGGATGCAGATACGGTCACACTCGAACTCGGCGACAGCGCTCTGCCGAAAGCACCTGGTGCCGGCGGCTCCTCGGGTACCTCGTCGTGGGGTTGGGCCGTCACCAAGGTCTGCCATTCGTTGAAGGCTCAGGGATCGTACGAGCCGGGACATTCGGCCGAGGCCGACACCACCGACGACGTCGAGGGTCAGAAAGAGTTGGCGCGCATGGCGTTCGGTGCTCAGTTCGCCGAGGTCGCGGTGGACATCGACACCGGTGAGGTCCGGGTGCGACGGATGCTCGGGGTGTTCGGCATCGGCGCGGTGATGAATCCGCGGCTGGCCAGGTCTCAGCTCATCGGCGGCATGACGTTCGGGCTCGGCATGGCCCTGATGGAGAGTGGCGTCGTCGATCACGAATTCGGCGGGTTCGCCAATCACGACCTCGCCGAGTACCACATCCCGGTGTGTGCGGACGTGACCGACATCGAGGCCGTCTGGGTCGAGGAGGTCGACACCGAGCTCGCGCCGATGGGCGGCAAGGGAATCGGTGAGATCGGCGCTGTCGGATCTTCCGCGGCCATCGGCAACGCGGTGTTCAACGCCACCGGCGTCCGAGTCCGCGACCTGCCGATCACCCTGGACAAGGTGCTGCCGCACCTCTAGAGCGGCTTCGCCGCATGTGCACGAAACTTCGTACCCCACTACGAACTTCTACTCACATGGGGCGCAGCCCCTCTAGGCCAATATCCGCTGGAGGAACTGGCGCGTACGAGGCTCGGTCGGGCTCACCAGCACCTGTTCCGGTGTGCCTCGTTCGAGGACGACGCCGTTCTCGATGAACAGCACCTGATCGGCGACCTGCTGGGCGAAGCGGATTTCATGGGTGACGATCACCATCGTCCAGCCCTCGGCGGCAAGGCCTTTGATGACGCCGAGTACTTCGCCGACGAGTTCGGGATCGAGTGCCGAGGTGGGCTCGTCGAACAGCATCAGCTTGGGGCGGAGAGCAAGAGCTCGGGCGATTCCGACGCGTTGTTGCTGGCCTCCGGACAGCTGGAACGGGTACTGGTCGGACTTGGCGTCGAGACCGATCTGATCGAGGATTGCGTGCGCGTCGCGGATGGCGTCGTCCTTGGCGCGCTTCTGCACGATCACCGGTCCCTCGATGATGTTCTGCAGCACCGTCTTGTGGGGGAACAGGTTGTGGCTCTGGAACACCATGCCGCTCTGGGCCCGGAAGTGACGTAGCTGCGGCGCCCCGACGGGCTGTCCGAAGTCCACCGATACGTCACCGATACCGATGACGCCTGCGTCGGCCCGGTCGAGTGCGTTCAGAGCGCGCAGAATTGTGGTCTTGCCGGATCCGGACGGTCCGATGATGACGGTCACGGTGCCGGACGGCACGGTGAACGAGACGTCCTTCAACACCTCCAGTGGACCGAACGACTTCTTCAGCGCGGATACTGTCAGCAGGTCTGTCATTTCGCCACGTACCTGTCGAGTCGGACTTCGAGTTTGCCTTGGAAGAAGGAGAGGACGATGCAGATCACCCAGTAGTACAGCGCGGCAACGGTGTACAGGGTGAAGAAGTCGAAAGTCGGTGCCGCCGCGAGTTGTGCGACGCGCAGCAGTTCGGTGACCAGGATGGTCGACGCGAGCGAGGTGTCCTTGACCAACGAGATCAGCGTGTTCGACAACGGTGGAACGGCGGTGCGCAACGCCTGCGGAAGCACGATGCGCTGCAACGTGGTTCGGTATCCCATCCCGATGGTCTGCGCAGCTTCCCATTGCCCCTTGGGCACGCTGAGTATCGCTGCGCGAATGACTTCGGCTGCATAGCCGCCCACGTTCAACGAGAACGCGACCACCGCGGCAGGGAAGGGTGAGATCACGATGCCGAACTGCGGTAGGCCGTAGAAGATGATGAACAGCTGCAGCAGCAGGGGAGTGCCGCGAATGATCGAGACGTAGAACCGGGCGACTGCAGCGAGCGGTGTGATCGACGAGATCCGGGCCAGCGCAACGGCGAGAGCGATGACGAGTCCGATCACGAAGCTGATGGCGGTCAGCGGAATCGTCATCGTGACAGTCGCTTTGAGCATGGGCCACAGGTTGTCGAGAACCAGCTGCATCTTCGACGGCGCCGTCGACGATGCGTCGTCGCTCTCCGGCACCACGGTGTCGGCGGTCGGTGCGGCGACGTCGCTTCCGAAATACTTGTTCGAGATCTCGGCGATGGTGCCGTTCTCGCGCAGGCTGTCGATGGCGGTGTCGACCTCGTCCATCAGCCCACTGTTCTTGCGGGCCACGAAGGATTGCAGGGTCGTGTCTCCGGTCTCGCCGGCGATCTTCACTCCGGTGTCGCCGGTCTGCTGCAGGTACTCGGCGATGGCGAGGGAGTCGTTGACGGTGGCGTCGACGCGGCCGTCCTTGACGAGAGTGACCGCCTGAACGAATCCCTCGACGGCTTCGACGTTCGCGCCGGCGTCCGCCGCGACCTCTGCCCAGTTGCTCGTCGAGGATTGGGCGGTGGTCTTACCGGTCAGGTCGGCGAGCGAGGTGATGGTGGAGTCGTCTGCGGCGGTGAGGATCTGGCCTTGCGACACCGTGTAGGGCGTGGACAGGTCGTATGCCGACTGGCGCGCGGGGGTGATCGAGACCTGGTTGGCGATCAGGTCGAAGCGTTGGGATTGCAGACCGGCGAAGATCGAGTCGAACGGGGTCTGCACGAAGTCGACGCGTACCCCCAGCTCGTTTCCGACGGCGTTGATGACGTCGATGTCGTAGCCGGTGAGCTGTCCGTCGCCGCCCTGATAGCTGAACGGGCTGTAGGTGCCCTCGGTGCCGACGACGAGAACGCCCTCGTCTTTCACCCGGTCCAGCAACGACTGCGAGGACGCACTGCAGCCGGACAACCCGAGAATTCCGATGAGAATCGCGACCAGGGCAAGGGTCGATCTGCGCACCATCCGCGCCTGCTTTCGCCGTATGTACGAGTGCAGCAAAACCTACCCGTCGATCTCCAACTCCGCTGACACCACCACGGAGTTGTTCATCGGCAGCGCGGCCACCCCGAGCGCGGTGCGGGCGTGCGCACCGATCTCGGGACCGAAGATGGCGAGCACCAGATCGGAGAAGCCGTTGACGACCGTGGTGGTCTGAGTGAAGCCGTGATCGGCATTGACCGACCCGGTCACGGTCAGCCACGCGCTGATTCGATCGAGGTCGCCGACCGCCCGGGCGACGCCACCGAGCAGTGCCAGTGCGGTGTCGCGCGCGGCGTCGGTGGCGGCGTCGAGACCGACTTCGGACGGAACCGCGCCGAACGGTCCTGCCAGTGTGCCGTCGGGGGCCAGCGGCGAATGGCCCGATGCGAACACCCGGTTGCCGCGCACCCGCACCCACTCGAACGAGAACTCGAAACCAGGTGGGGCGGCCGGTTCACCGGGCAACGTGAAGCCCAGTTCGGTGATGCGCCGTTCGATCTCCATGAACGAAAACTCTGTCAGACCGCGACGCTGTTGATGGTGCGAACGGTCCAGCGAGAACCGTCGTGCTCGAGGGTGGAGACACCCGCGTTGAGGATGCGCGGGGAGTGGCGGCGTCGAATCGCATCGAAGATCGCCCGGATGACGCCGCCGTGCGCCACGGCGATCACCGCGGAGTCCGGATAGCGCGAGGCGATCTCGTCGATGGCTCGCACACCGCGCACGATCAGGTTCGAACGCGGCTCCAAGCCCGGGTACCGGCCGTCCGGCCAGTGCGAGTACGCGTCCCAGTCGGTGAATCCTTCGGCGTCGCCGAAGTGTCGTTCGGCCAGATCGGGGAATTCGACGGTGCGGCTCAGGCCCAGGTGAGCGCCGATGATGTCCGCGGTTTCCGAGGCCCGGATCAGCGGCGAACTGACCAGGTGATCCCACGTACGGAACTCCAATTGGTAGCCGGCCTCACGGGCCTGAGCACGGCCGGTGTCGTTGAGAGGAATGTCCGAAGAGCCCTGTAGACGCCCGTGCAGATTCCAGTTCGTTTCACCGTGCCGAACCAGTGCCAGAAAAGTCATAGTGAGCGGAGAATATCCCAGAGTTACCAGGGAGTACGGTCGATACCGAGATAAGCGAACGAGCACGGAGGATTGTCGATGAATCTTGCCCTGACAGAAGAAGAGGCCGCGTTCCGCGACGAGATGCGGACGTTCTTCACCACGAAGATCCCCGCCGAGATTCGCGAGAAGAACGCGACGGGTCAGGAGTTGAGCAAGGACGAGGTGGTTACGACCATGCGAATCCTGAACGAGAACGGCCTGGCTGTGCCGCACTGGCCTGCGGAGTTCGGCGGGCGCGACTGGACCGCTGTCCAGCGGCACATCTGGCTCGACGAAATGCAGCTGGCCTCGGTACCCGAGCCGCTGGCGTTCAACGCCTCGATGGTCGGCCCGGTCATTGCGACCTTCGGCTCGCAGGAGATCAAGGAGAAGTTCCTGCCCAAGACGGCGAACCTCGACATCTGGTGGTGTCAGGGGTTCTCCGAGCCCGAGGCCGGATCCGACCTGGCGTCGTTGCGCACCACTGCCATCCGCGACGGTGACGACTACATCGTCAACGGACAGAAGACGTGGACCACGCTCGGCCAGTACGCCGACTGGATCTTCGCACTCGTGCGGACCAACCCGGACGCGCCCAAGAAGCAGGCCGGAATCTCTTTCCTGCTCATCGACCTGAACACCCCCGGCATCGAGATGCGCCCCATCAAGCTGGTCGACGGCAGCGTCGAGGTCAACGAGGTCTTCTTCGACAACGTCCGCGTTCCGGCGGAGAACCTCGTCGGCGAGGAGAATCAGGGGTGGAGCTACGCCAAGTTCCTGCTCGGTAACGAGCGGACCGGCGTCGCCCGCGCAGGGCACACCAAAGTGCACCTGGGACAGGCGAAGAAGCACGCAGCGCAGACGAAGGTCGGCAGCGGCACGTTGCTCGAGGACCCCTTGTTCGCGGCCAAGATGGCCGAGGTCGAAAACGAACTGCTCGCCCTGGAGCTGACTCAGCTGCGCATGGTGTCCAGCTCGGACGACGGCAAGCCGAACCCGGCGTCGTCCATCCTCAAACTGCGGGGATCGGAATTGCAGCAGGCCACAACCGAATTGCTGATGGATGTCGCCGGACCGGACTCCCTGCCCTACGAGGCGGGCGAGGACATCGAGAGCGAGGGCTGGGCGCAGCGCTCGGTACCGGGGTACCTCAACTACCGCAAGGTGTCGATCTACGGCGGCTCGAACGAGGTTCAGCGCACCATCATCGCCTCTGCGATTCTCGGACTGTAAGGGAGCATCTGAAGACATGGATTTCGAACTCAACGAAGAGCAGAAGCTGCTGCGCGACACCACTCGTGAGGTGCTCACGCGGGCGTACGACACCGAGAAGCGCAACAAGATCGTTGCCGGTGAGCTGGGCTGGAGCACCGACGTCTGGAAGCAGTTGGCCGAGGTCGGCCTGCTGGGTCTGACGTTCGCCGAGGAAGACGGCGGTATGGACGCCGGTCCCGTGGAGATCATGGCTGTGATGACCGAGGTCGGACGACGGCTCGCGCCGGAGCCGA
The DNA here is from genome assembly GCF_022810385.1 of Rhodococcus sp. ARC_M12. NCBI lineage: Bacteria > Bacillati > Actinomycetota > Actinomycetes > Mycobacteriales > Nocardiaceae > Rhodococcus > Rhodococcus sp. ARC_M12. The sequence goes on from NZ_JALGQI010000018.1 coordinate 97,677, forward strand.
TTCTCGACGCCGTGCTCGTCCCCGGCGGGTTGATCTCCGAGCTCGGCAGCTCCGAGCAGCGCGCGCGGCTTCTGCCGCCAGTGGCCGAGGGATCGTCGATGTTGGCGTTCGCGCACAACGAATCCGGCACCCGCTGGCCCAACATCGAGGTCGGCACCACCGCCACCGAGGACGGTGGATCGTGGTCGATCAACGGCGTCAAGAACCCGGTACCGCACGGCGGAAGCGCAGACGTGATCGTCGTCAGTGCAACGCTACCGGCCGGCGGAACAGGACTGTTCGTCGTCGACGCCGACGCGACCGGTGTGACGCGAAAGTCCTACGCCACGCACGACGGCCAGCGCGCCGCGCAGATCGAATTCGTCGACGTCGCCGCCGAACCGCTCGGTACCGCCGAGAACGCGGCCGCTGCGATCACCGGTGCCGAGGTGCGAGCGCAGGCCGCGTTGTGCGCCGAGGCGATCGGTGCGATGGAAGAGGCGCTGCGGTTGACCACCGATTACCTCAAGCAGCGCAAGCAGTTCGGCGTTCCGCTGGCCAAGTTCCAGGCGCTCACCTTCCGCGCCGCCGACATGTACGTGCTGCTCGAACTCGCCCGCAGCATGAGTCTGTACGCCACGATGTCGCTGGCGGACGGCAACGTCGACCCGACCATCGCGTCGCGCGCCAAGCTCCAGATCTCGCGGTCCGGTCGCAAGATCGGCCAGGAGGCCATTCAGTTGCACGGCGGAATCGGCGTCACCGCCGAATATCCGGTCGGGCACTACACCAGTCGACTGGTGGCCATCGAGCACACTCTCGGTGGTGCCGACGAGCACCTGCGTATCCTGGCGTCGAAGGTCGCCGATCACGACCTGATCGGGATCTGACTCTCGTCGCAGACGCCTCGGGCCCGGCCACCTCGACAGGTGACCGGGCCCGAGGTCGTTTCGTGAGGTGTGTCAGCTGCCCGCATCTGCGGCGGAGACGAGGTCGGCCACGGCACCGGGGTTCGACACCAGGATGGCGTGCGAACCCGGTACCTCGGTCACCTGAGCGCCGGCCCGCTGCGCCATGAAGCGTTCGGCCGAGGCCGGGATGATCTGATCCTGCTGGGGGATCAACGCCCACGACGGCGTGTTCGCCCAGGACGGCGGACCGCTCGGCTCGAGCAATGCGCCTGCGGCAATCGTCTTCTGGTGCGCAGCCATGCGCGCGGCCTGCTCCTCGGTGACGTCCGGGGCGAAGAAGGGTCGGAACAGTGCGGGTGTGATGTACGAGTCGACGTTCTTACCGATGATGTTCGACGCGTCGTCGACGATCGTCAGGCCGATCACCGGCGGTACCAGCGCGGTCACCGGGAATCGGATGGGGTCGAGTTCGAGGGCGACGGGTTCGCCTTCGACGGGCATGAACGCGGCGACGTAGACCAGGGCCTCCACGTTGTCGGCGTGGACGTTGCTGATCACCGTGCCGCCGTAGGAGTGGCCGACCAGCACCACCGGTCCGTCGATGCTCTCGACCACATCGGTGACCGACGCCGCGTCGATCGCGGGCCCGCGCAGGGAGTTCTCCGCCGTCACCACCGGGTAGCCGCGGCCGCGGAGGTTCTCGGCGACGCCGTCCCAGCTGGTGCTGTCCGCGAACGCACCATGCACCAGCACGACGGTCGGGAGTTCCTGCGCCGCAGCGGGCGCGACGCCGATTCCGACCATCGATCCCGCGGTCAGCCCTGCGGTCACGAGGAGTGTGGTCCACTTCGGTTTCGTCATGCTCACAACCTGTCACACGCCAGAAGTTCGTGCGGTGTTCACCGCAGAGATTCGACCAGCTTTTTCTCAGTGAACGCTCGTATGCTTGGCTTGCAGCAGTGGCGTTCGTCCGACCCGGGCGATCGTAAAACGTAGGTCCGATCGTGAGCGAGAGTTCGATGAAGTCTCGGATGGCCGAGTACCCACGCCCCCATCACTGCTTGTTGCACGTCAGCGACACGCATCTCGTCGACGGCGGTGGTCGGTTGTACGGCGGCGTGGACAGTGAGCTGCGGCTCGAACAGGTGATGACCGACGTACGGAACTCTGGTGTGCGGCCCGACGCGTTGGTGTTCACCGGAGACCTGACCGACAAAGGCGAGCCCGGTGCGTACGAGAAGCTACGGGCGTTGGTCGAACCGGTGGCCGAGGAGCTCGGCGCGCAGATCGTCTGGGCGATGGGCAATCACGACGACCGTGCGACGTTCCGTCAGAAGCTGCTCGACGTCGAACCGACCGTGCAGTCCATCGATCGTGTGCACGACGTCGACGGTCTCCGTGTCGTGACTCTCGACACGACGGTTCCCGGACGTCATCACGGCGAGCTCGGTGACGAGCAATTGGCTTGGCTCGCAGACACACTCGCCACGCCCGCAGAATTCGGCACGATTCTGGCGATGCACCATCCGCCGGTGCCGACGGTGCTCGGTCTCGCGGTACTGGTCGAACTGCTCGATCAACCGCGCCTGGCGGACGTACTGCGCGGAACCGATGTGCGCTCCATTCTTGCCGGGCACCTGCACTATTCGACGACGGCCACGTTCGCGGGCATTCCCGTCTCGGTGGCGTCGGCCACGTGCTACACCCAGGATCTGAACGTGCCCGCAGGCGGACTACGGGGCCGCGACGGTGCCCAGGGATACAACCTCGTCCACGTCTACGAGGACACCGTCGTGCACTCGGTGGTGCCGACGGGCTCGTACGACACTGTGGGAGAACCTGTCTCGGCTCAGGAGACCGCGCGCAGGCTGAGCGAGGCGGGAGTCACCATCGCGGACAGTGCTCGGCGAAAGACGTTCAGCGACGCCTAGCGCTGGTCGCGTTCCCAGGGCGCGACGATGGGGAAGTACTTGTCCAGGAACTGTGTGACGGTGCGGGTGCGCAGATCCAGGTCGACTTCGGGGAAGCTGCCGTCGTTGAGGCAGAAGAAGTCCACGGATCGCTTCGGGAGCAGCTTCTCCATCAGTTCGAGGCCCGCGACCGACGTGGTGTCGATGTACCTGACCTTCGCATCCTTCTGGACCACCGCGCGGCCGCTCATCAATGCGTAGTAGTGGTACAGCGAGTTCGTCACCGAGATGTTGGTACTTGCGCGGAACGCACTCGCGGCCGTGGACGCGAACTCGTCCGGAAACTCGTTCTCCATTTCCTGCATCACGCTGCGCCGCAACGGGGTTGCCGCATGTTCGAGGTGCCGGGTGGTGGTCATCCCGAAGCGGTTCTGGAGGATTCGCCGGTTCACGCGCGCCGCGTTCTCGAAGCCGCTGCGGTCGGCGTCGCTGTAGCCCAACCCGATTCGCGTGGTTGCTTCGATGAACATGCTGATTCCGCCGGGGGAGAAGAACATCGACGGACTGACCGGTCTACCGAAGAACATGTCGTCGTTCGAGTACAGAAAGTGCTCGGACAAGCCGGGGATGTGGTGCAGCTGGCTTTCGACGGCCTGCGAATTGTGGGTCGGCAGAACGGAGGTGTCGACGAAGAAGGCCTCGCTCGGCACGAACGTCACCTTGGGATGGTCGGCGAGCCACGCCGGCCTCGGCGAGTCGGTGGCCACGAAGATGCGCCTGATCCACGGTGCGTAGAGGTGGATCGACCTCAGTGCATACTTCAGTTCGTCGATCTGCCGATAGCGAGCCGCCGAGTCGTCACCCTCACCGACGACGTAATTCGCCATCTGCCGCGCCCGCTGCGCCTGAAATTCCGCCGAGGAGCCGTCGACCCAGGAGAAGACGATGTCGATGTCGAAATTGATGTCCGACGCGTGGTCGGCGAACATGTTCTCGATGGTCGGCCACGTTCTGCCGAAGCGTTCGACGGTACCGCGGACGGCCTCGTCGGGCCGAATGTTGCGCCTGGTCAGAGAGTTCTCGATCGGCAGCACGATCTCGGACGGGGAGAACGACCACAGTTCGATCTGCACCGCCGTCGACGCGCCGTAGTACAGGCCGCTGAACGGCTCGACGCGCGGGCGGTACAGGCGCACTATTCGTGCGTTCGCGGATGGCGAGAGCGTGCCGTCGGCCACCAGAACTGCTTTTCCGCGGGCGTCGACGGTCTTGGAGTAGAACGGCTCTGCGCGGCAGGCGTGTACCAGTGCGGTGGTCAGCGCGTCGCGGGCGCCCAGTTCGATGGCGATGACGGGCCGTTCGTCGTTGCCGCGAACGAGTAGGTACTTGATGCGTGCGGCGTCGAGCACGGCGCGCACGAACAGCAGATCCTCGACCATCGCCTGGTGTGGGGTGGTGGAGGTGATGGTCAGTGCGTAGCGGCCGTCGTGGCTGACCACGTCGGAGCGTTCGCTCAGTCGTGCTGCGGATGCTGCTGATTCTCGGGTGACGGCATCGTTGGTCTCGTGCTCCGGTGGAACGAGGTAGATATCGTGCGGGGCAGAAGACGAGGTGATGGCGTTCCTTCCGGAGTGTGCGCGCTGGCCGAGGAAACCCGGTGCTCGGTCAGTCTAATGCAGGTCCGGGGCATTCTTGACGCGCTGCGGTAGAACCCAGCTCGCCGCGACCAGGCCCACCGCAACTCCGGCAGCGTCGGCGAGAGCGTCGGCGACCGATCCGGAGCGTCCCAGAGGCAGGATCGCCTGCAGGAACTCCGACACCACCGCGAACGCCGACACCCACAGTACGGTCCTGACCCAGTCGATTCCGGCGAGTCGGGACGTATACGCGAGAGCCGCGAACAGGATGCAGTGAATGATCTTGTCGCTGTGCTCGAATCCCGAGGGCACACCGGACGCAGGCGTGAAGAGCACGATCAGCGCGACGACGAAGGTGACGGCCAGGGGAATTCGATACGTCGTCGGCGAGAACACCGCCCGAGTTTACCGGCGCTGCAGCACCACGACCGTGTCGATGCGCTCATCGCCGTCGGGCGTCATGCGGGTGCGATGCTCGGCGTGGATCACCTCGAACCCGTCGCCTGCCGCAGCGACGACCGGTTCCGGAGCGAACAGCCGGTGTTCGGCCGGGTGCTGCGAGGCGTGGCTGTCACTGGGACTGTGCCCGACGATCAACAGACGTCCGTTCGGCGCGACCGCTGCGGCGAACCTGCGGGTGGTCAACTCGAGCTCGTCCGGTGGCACCTGCAGGAAGTGCACCGACACCAGATCGAACGCACCGGCCGGGGGAGTCCAGTCCAGAACGTCTTCCTGTTGCCAGTTCACCGTCGGTGTCCGGGGCTCGAGTGCCTGTTGTGCTGCGCGAGCGCGACCGAGGGCGACATCGGAGATGTCGACTCCGGTCACGTGCCATCCTTCACCGGCGAGCCACAGGGAGTCGGCACCTTCGCCGCAGCCGATATCCAGGGCGCGGCCCGGAGTCAGCGTGGACGCTTCCTGAACCAACACGGCGTTGGGATTTCCGCTCCAGACGGTTGTGCGTTGGTTGTAGAGGTTGTCCCAGAATGCTTCGTCGAAGGCACCGTGCTCGAAATCCGGCTCTGCGGGGGTCCGGTCGGCGGCATGAGTGTGAGCGTGCGTGTGGTCGGCCATGGTCCGAGAATGCCCGCTCGCAGCCGGGTGCGCAAACATATTTGCTCGATTGGCAAAATTGGGGATGAGTAAAGTTGTGCGTCATGACCGAACAGGAACGTGAAGTACTGACGTGGGCGACGTTCGGGGACGCCTCGCGCGACCTGACCAAGAAGATCGTCGACGACGGGTTCGTCCCGGAGGTCGTCATCGCAATTGCCCGCGGTGGGCTCATCCCCGCGGGTGCGATCTCCTATGCGATGGGCGTCAAGGCTGCCGGCACCCTCAATGTCGAGTTCTACTCCGACATCGAGGAGACCCTGCCCGATCCCGTTGTCCTCGAACCTCTTCTGGACACCGACGCAATCGTCGGCAAGAAGCTGCTCGTCGTCGACGACGTGGCCGACTCCGGCCGCACGCTGGCTCTGGTCATCGACCTACTGAAGGCTCATACCGCCGACGTGCGGTCGGCCGTGATCTACACCAAGCCCAGAACCATTGTGCAGCCGGATTACTCGTGGCGTGAGACCGACAAGTGGATCAATTTCCCATGGTCCACGTTGCCGGTCATCACTTGATTCACTCGGTGGAGACGTCGATCAACACCTTGCCGACGGTTCCGTTCTCGACGGCGTCGTGTGCTGCTGCGGTTTCGCTCAGCGAGTAGCGGTGCAGCGGTAGGCCGGTGGCCTCACCCACCTCCAGCACACCCGCGGCTGCCGCCGCGCTGACGTCCGCCTCGGCGTTCTGCAGTGCCTCGTCGCCCACGGTGTAGAGCAGCACGAACTGGTAGCGGGTGTTGAGCACCATGTTCGGCCGAACGTCGAGGGTGACGGTGTCGCCGCCGTTGTTGGCGTACACCGCGATCGATGCGCGGTTCGCTCCCACGGCCGCGTTCAGTGCGGCGTTCTGTGCGGGAGCAACCTCGACGATCAGATCGATTCCGTCGGGAACCAACTCGCGGATTTCAGCTGCGGCGTCGCCGGTCTTGTAGTTCACCACGTGGTGCGCGCCCGCGGCGGTGGCCAGTGCGCCCTTCTCCGGTCCGCTGACCGTCGTCACCACCGTCGCACCAGCCCAGCGGGCCAATTGGATCGCAGCATGGCCGACGGCACCGGCACCACCGGCGACGAGTACCGACTTGCCGTCCAGCGCGCCCGGGTGCAGCCGGGTGGGTCCGTCCTCGGAGACGGTCAACGCACGGTGCGCCGTCATCGCGGGCACGCCGAGGCTTGCGCCCACGTCGAATCCGACGCCGTCGGGCAGAGGAACCACCCGGGAGGCGGGCAGGATTGCAAAAGATTGTGCTGTTCCGGTCGGACGCTGATGCTGGGCCAGGTACACCCAGACCCGATCTCCGACGGAGACGCCGTCGACGTCGGGTCCGACGGCGTCGATCACTCCGGCACCGTCCTGGTTCGGTACCACCTGGTCGAACGCCAGCTTCTCACCCGGTCCGGAGCCGGTTCTGTTCTTCCAGTCCGTTGGATTGACGCCCGAGACCACGATGCGGACGCGGACTTCGCCTGCGGCGGGCTCGGTCACCTCGCGTTCCTTCAGTTCGAGGACGGACGAATCGCCGGTGCGGGTGTACACAATTGCTGGAGAAGTCATATCCGGTGCAACGCGCCTGAAGGGCCGCGATGTTCCCTGCGAGGCAATCGGGGTATGCATGGTCGGCTATCAGTTCTCGACGAAAGAGGCGTATTCAATGAACCACAACGACCTGCTCACCGACGCCTTCGGCCGGATCAAGGAGCTGGTCCACTCGGTGTTGGACGACATCCCCGCCGCCGCGTTGACGTATCGACCCGATGCCGACGCCAACAGCATCGCCTGGTTGCTGTGGCACCTGACCCGGGTACAGGACGACCACATCGCCGGTGTGGCCGGGAGCGAACAGGTCTGGACGTCGGACTCGTGGTTCGAGAGCTTCGGACTTCCGTTCGACAAGTCCGACATCGGGTACGGCCAATCGGCCTCCGACGTCGCTCAGGTCACCTCGAGCGCCGATTTGCTGCGTGACTACCACGACGCGGTGCACTCGAAAACCGTTGCGTACCTGAGCAGTATCTCGACCGACGATCTGGACCGGATCGTCGACGAGAACTGGGATCCGCCGGTCACACTGGGTGCGCGGCTGGTGTCCGTCATCTCGGACGATCTCCAGCATGCCGGGCAGGCCTCGTACGTCCTCGGCCTGTATACCCGGCAGGCCTAGTCGTCAGGCGTAACGCTTCTGCAGGTTCTCCAGCGTCTTACGGATGTTTCGACGCTGGAACTGCGGGAACGTCTTGCCGCTCGTGACGATCTTGTCGAACACGAGCGCGACGGTGTCGGGCCATTTTGTTCGGTCGTCGGTCCAGGTCTCGGTCACCTTCGTGCCACCCGCGACCGGCTCGAAGTCGTATCGCCAGGTTGCGTTTGCGCCCTTGATCTTCGGAGCGCTCTTGCCGATCGCGTGGACGCGGAACTCGAAGGTCTTGCCCGGGTCGGCGGCAGTCACGGTGCAGCGTGTTACCCACGTAGCCGGGCCGCGCTTGTTGGTTCCGTCGAACACCATTCCTACGTAAGCGGTTTCGCGGGGTTCGTGCACGGTGGCACCGGTGTTCTCCGGGCTCCACTGCCCCATCTTGGTGGGGTCGCTGATCGCAGCGTAGAGGGTGTCGGCGTCTGCGTTCACGACGATGCTGTCGGAGACCACGAGTTCGCGCTTCACGACGATGCACCGTTCTTCAGGCCGGGATGGATACGAGTGAGCATGGGCACCAACAGGGTTCGTGGGGTGATCTGGGCGAAGATCGATCCGATGCGGTTGGCGGGTCCCGGGATCGAGACCAGGCGTCCCTTGGCCATGTCGTCGACGGCAGTCTTGGCCACCGTCTCTGCCGACACCCACATGATCGACGGAAGTGCCTTCTCTGCATCGTCTTTCGCGAAGCCAGCGGCCTCGCCGAATCCGGTCTGCACCGGGCCGGGGCACAGTGCGGTGGCGGTCACTCCGGTTCCGCGTAGTTCACCGGTCAGAGACTGGGTGTAGGAGAGCACGAACGCCTTGCATGCGCCGTAGCCGGCCTGCCCGGGCAAGGGCTGGAACGCGGCGGTCGAGGCGACGTTGAGCAGTGCGCCGCGTCGTCGTTCGATCATGCCGGGGAGGAAGCGGGTGCAGAGGTCCGCGACGGCGACGACGTCGACCTCGATCATGTTCATCTCGGCGTCCGGATCAGATTCTGCGACGGGTCCGAGGGTGGAGAGTCCGGCGTTGTTGATCAGGATGTCCGGGATCAGGCCGAGATCGGTGATGCGGCCGAGCAGTTCGGCGCGCGCGGTGCGGTCGGAGAGGTCTGCAGCGAGCACTTCGGCGCGGACGCCCCGTGCTCGGATCTCCTGTGCCAACTCGTCGAGCTTGTCGGCACGCCGGGCGACGAGAGTGACGCCGTGGCCGCGGGATGCGAGCACGCGGGCGATCGCGGCTCCGATTCCCGAGGACGCTCCGGTTACGACGGCTGTCCGATCAGGGGCAGGACGAGGAAGGCTCATGGCTCCCACCGTAGCGAACGCCCGCTGTGCAGTGCATTCGAACCGCGCCTGTAGGTTAGCCTTGACTTACTTTTAACCCGCTGATCCGTCGAGAGGTATCCATGTTCTCTGCTCCAACGGCCGGTGAACGCTTCACTCGCCGTGCGTCCCTGCTGTCCGTGCTCGCTGTGTCGGCCCTGGTGGTCGGTGGATGTTCGTCTGCCGACACGGCTGAGCCCGAACAGGCCGGGGGCGGGGACTTTGCCGCCGTCACCATCGATTCGGCCCTGGGGCAGGCGGTCATCACCGAGAAGCCGGAGCGCATCGTGACGCTCGGGCAGGGTTCGGCCGAGACGGCGATCGCGCTGGGGACGGTCCCGGTCGGCGTGGAGGAGTACTCGTGGGGTGCCGACGAATCGGGATATCTGCCGTGGGTTCACGACGCAGTCACCGAGTTGGGTGCCGAACTTCCCGAACAATTCACCGGTGGAACCGAACTCAACATCGAAGCTGTTGCTGCTCTCGAGCCGGATCTGATCCTGGCACCGTGGTCGGGCGTCACGCAGGATCAGTTCGACAAGCTCAGTGCCTTTGCCCCGGTGGTTGCGTACGAGGAGCAGCCGTGGACAACGACCTGGGAAGACCAGATCACCGTGATCGGCAAGGCCATGGGTGAGGAGCAGAAGGCTGCGGAGGAGATCGACAAGATCGAGAGCCGCTTCGCCGACGCCGCCGCTCAGCACCCCGAGTATGCGGACGTGAGCTTTTCGTATATCTACAACACCGGTCCCGGGACGCTGGGCGTGTTCCTCGCCGACGAGCAGCGCGTCGCGATGGTTCGCGGCCTCGGGCTGCAGGTCGATCCGGTGGTGAACACACTCGACGAGACCGAGGGCACCGACTCGTCGGTGATCGGGTTGGAGAATGCGAATCTGCTGAACGACTCGGACTTGATCTTCACCTTCTACTCGGATCCGCAGAACCGCACCGACACCGAGAATCAGCCTGCTTACCAGCAGATTCCGGCTGTGTCCCGCGGTTCGGTCGTTGCGCCGACGGATCAGTCGTTCGTCACCGGGTCGTCCATCATCAATCCGCTGACGGTGCCGTGGGCGCTCGAGCGATACGTGCCGATGATCGACGAGGCTGTCGCGAAGGTGGACGCGAACTAGGTCAAGACACCTCGCGCTGTCGTTCCTGTTGCAACACCTGCTCGAGGTGATGTGGCACGACCGCGGTGACTGATCCTTGATTCGACCGAAGTAGCTGCCCGGCAATCTCTTCCAGCCCCGCACCGTGTTCTCGGTGCGGGGCTGGAGCTTTTCATGGGGGTCAGGCGATGTGGGGGCCTGCGCGTGCGTGGGATTGTCTGGGTTGTCGGTAGGGGTCGACGGTGGCGGGTGGGACGAACCAGGGGTGGTTGTCGTTGCCGATGAACACTTCCCAGTCGGAGTGGTGCATCAGGCGGTGGTGGAATCCGCACAGTAGGACCAGGTTGTTCATGTCGGTGGGGCCGCCGTCGGCCCAGTGCCAGATGTGATGTCCTTCGGTCCAGGCGGCGGGTTTTCCGCAGCCGGGGAAGGCGCAGCCGTGATCGCGGGCGGTGAGGGCTTTGCGTTGTTTGGCGGTGACGGTGCGTCCGGTGCGGGCGAGGTTGAGTGGGTTGCCGTTCTCGTCCATGACGATGGCGGTGAGAACGCAGTCGCAGGCGAGTTGGCGGGAAGTGTTGCGGGAGAGTGGTCCCATCCACGGTAGCCATCCGACCGACGTGCCGTCGCCGAACAGGTCGCGATAGGTGCCGTGATCGGTCGCACAGCGGTAATCTTCACTGCCACTGGCGGTGTCACTGCCACTGCCGCTGCCGTTTTCGTGGTCCGGCTCGGTTGCTGCGTGAGTGTCGATGGGGTTGCCGGTGTTGATGTCGACCGGATCGACAGTGTCGGATTCGGTTGCTGCGCGTGCGGTTTCGTCGTCGGCGTCGGCGGTGTCGGCGTCGGCGGTGTCGGCGCTGTCGCGGAGGTCGGTGAGGTCGCGCAGGTTGATGTGCAGGTTCAGGTGCGGGCGTTCACCGCCTTCGATGGGGCGATTGCTCGAGGCGAGGTATTGGTCGACGATGTGCCCGAAGGCGTCGGCTCTGCGTTTGGCGGGGCTGCGGTCGTCTGGGGTGCCGTCTGCGGCGGGTTGCGGTTCGGTCAGGGGTGAGAGTGCGGTGAGGAGTTTTTCTCCGGTGACGGCGTCGACATCCATCTTCGCCACCAGACGTCCGTTGAGGGTCTTGGAGGCGAACAGTTCGTTGCGGTCGGTGTTCTCGGGTGGTGGGGTCTTGCCGCCGAACTCGTCCTCGAGTTTGGTGATCGCTGCTCGGATCCGGCCGGTGCGTGCTTCGGGCCCGGTCGCGGCGGCGATCATCGCGGTGCGGGCCATGACGCGGCCCTCTTCCGGGAGGTCCTTCGGTGGGGTTTCGGCGAAGGTGAGGATCAGCGCGGCGTGATCGACGGAGATGCTGCCGGTGTTCACGGCGTCGGCGATATCGGGAAAATTCTTCAACCCGCGGGCGAGGGCGACGATCTTGGTGGCCTTGGAGGGCGGCAGCAGGGTGGTGGAGGTCAGCCAGCCGGCGGGTCCGGGGAAGCCGAGTTTCTCACGGCTCACGCGGGTGTCGATCTCGGCGACGAGGGCGATCCGCCGGGCCTCCAACAACTGAATTTGGTGGGAGACCGTAGCGGCGTCGGCGAGCAGTTCACTCTCGCTCAGTTGCCAGATCTCCGTGGTCATGGAAGCAAGTGTATCGAACGTGCGTTCGACTGGCAACCATCCTTGAATCGAAAACTGTTGCCCTGCTTAAGTATTCGCGGTCCTGAACCTGTCGGTGGGTCGTGGTAAGGGACCGTCGACTCTCGAAGTCCCCCGGGACGGCGTCGTCAGCGACGCCGAACCTACGCGCCATTGATCTGCCAATTCGGCTGACGGTTCGAGAACCCAACTCGTCAGTACACCTCGCGTTGCCGTTCCTGTTCCAGCACCTGCTCGAGGTCGCTCAATCGGTTCATCGACGACACCTGCCTCGCCGTACGGTGATTGAGCGCCAACATCTCGCGGTGCCGGTGGACGAATGCCCAATAGCCGGCGGTGAAGGGGCAGGCGTCGTCGCCCAGTCGCTTTTTCGGGTTGAACTCGCACGGCTTGCAGTAGTCGGTCATGCGGTTCAGGTAAGCCCCGCCCGAGGCGTAGGGCTTGGTGGCGATCACTCCGCCGTCCGCGTGCTGACTCATGCCGATCACGTTCACCGGCATCACCCAGGCGAACCCGTCGACGAAAGCTGTTGCGAACCAGTCGGTCAACGCTCGTGGGTCCCACGCATGTTGCAGCGCGAAGTTTCCCAGAATCATCAGTCGAGGAATGTGGTGCACCCAGCCGCGGTCGCGCACGCCGTCGACGGTGCTGGACAGGCACTTCGCCACCACGGCGTCGCCGTCCAACTCCGTCAGCCAATCCGGCAGTGGCTCATGGGCTTCGAGCTTGTTGCGCTCGAGGTACTCCGGCCCCAGATGCCAGTACAGGTGCCACACGTATTCGCGCCAGCCGAGGATCTGCCGAACGAAACCCTCCACGCTCGCCAGCGGGGTGCCGTCTCGGTGGGCGTCCTCGGCTGCGTGTGCCACGTCCAACGGTTGCAGCAGGCCGAGATTGAGCGGGACCGAGAGCAGCGAGTGCGACATCGTCCAGTCGTCGGCCATCACCGCGTCCTCGTACTTACCGAAGTCGTCCAAGCGGTAATTGATGAAGTGCGACAACGCCTCCGACGCCTCGGCCGCGGTCACTGCGAACACGCGAGGCCCGTCGACTCCGACGGTATCGAGGTCCCAGTCGTCGAGATCTGCACGAACCGCGTCGTCGATGGCATCCTCGGTCGGCCACCACGGTTCTTCCACACCCAGGGTCAAGCGTCCCTTCGGTGGTGGCGACTGGTTCTCGGCATCGAGGTTCCATTTACCCGAGACCGGGTCGGCACCGTCCATCAACACATCGAACTTCTTGCGTTGCTCGCGGTAGAACGTCTCCATGCGGAAGGTCCCACGCTCGGCCGCCCACTCGGCGAACTCGGCGCGGGGAAGCGCGAACATCGGCGTCGGCAGAATCTCCGAGACCAGTCCCTCCTCGTGCAGCGCGGCGACGAACTTCTCCGCCGCGTGTGACGTCGGCTCGAACACCACCACGGGTTTGCCGTACTCGGCCAACCCTTCGCGATACGTCTCGGTCTGCAGGTAGGTGGCGCGATCACCCAGCTCGTCGGCCAGATGACGCATCCCCGACAACACGAGATGGAGCTTCTGCCGGTGGTATCGCCGACGCCGGAACACGCGTCGGGACTCGATCATCAGCACATCTCGGTCGGCGTGCTCGTCCACCGAGTGAAAGTGCTGGCCGAGCTGATCACCGAACAACCACAGAGCGTCCATTCTCGGAGTGTTCTCCCGCAGCGACGAAGGCAAACCAGCGTCCGGCGTATGGCCGGCTGGTGAACACTGCGGCCGACCCAGGCGCGCCTTACTTGACCACCGACCATCCATCGCATGGACTGACCCGATGCACGCTGAGTCTGCGCTTTCCAGAAGGACGTTTCTTCGCTCGTCGTCGGTGGCCGTCGCTGTGGTCGGAGTGGCCACGACACTGCCGGCGACCGCATTCGCTCAGGGCAGCGACCGCGGCTTTCTGCACGGGGTGGCATCGGGAGATCCGTTGCCCGACGCGATCGTCCTCTGGACTCGGCTCACCCCCACGCCCGACGCCACCCCAGGCTCCAGCGTCGGCCCGCAGGTGTCGGTGACGTGGCGGATTTCCCGCAGTGCAGACATGGGCGACGTCGTCTCCTCCGGAACCGTCGCAACCGGCCCCGACACCGACCACACAGTCAAAGTCGACGTCGACGGCCTCAGCGCAGACACCACGTACTTCTACGATTTCCGGACGAGCGATGCGGCATCGGCCGTCGGAACCACGCGCACCGCCCCGGCCAATAACGCCGACATCGACGCGATGCGTTTCGGAGTCGTCTCGTGCTCCAACTGGGAGTCGGGCTACTTCGGCGCGTACCGACATCTGGCCGCCCGCGGCGATCTCGACGCCATCGTCCATCTCGGTGACTACATCTACGAGTACGAGACGGGCGGATTCCCGGGCCGCGACGGGGTGATTCGCCAGCATTCGCCCACCCACGAGATCGTCACGCTCGCCGACTACCGGCAGCGTCACGGCCAGTACAAGTCCGATCCCGATCTGCAGGCCGCGCACGTCGGCGTGCCGTGGATCTGCACGTGGGACGACCACGAATCCGCCAACGATGCCTACGACACCGGCGCGCAGAACCACACTCCGGGCACCGAGGGCGATTGGTCCACCCGCAAGGCCAATTCCGAGCAGGCGTACTACGAGTGGATGCCGGTACGAGCGGCAGGCACCGCGACCAACCGTCACCTCTATCGCAGGCTGCGGTTCGGAAACCTCCTGGAGCTCTCGATGCTGGACCTGCGCACCTACCGCTCGCAGCAGGTGCTGCCGTTCAACGGGCCCGAGGTGGATTCGCCCAACCGGACCATCACCGGCGCGGAGCAAATGCAGTGGCTCACCGACGGCATCGTCTCGTCGCCGACGCAGTGGAAGATCGTCGGCAACCCGGTGATGATCACGCCCACTCTCATCCCGCCGCTCGATCGCGATGCCGCTAGGGCGGTCACGTCGCTGCTCGGGATCCCGGAGGGCGGTCTGCCGTACAACGCCGACCCGTGGGACGGCTACACCGCCGACCGCCGCAAGCTGCTCGGTGCCATCGTGGACGCGGGTGTCGACAACACGGTGTTCATCACCGGCGACATCCACTCGGCCTGGGCCTGCGAGGTACCCGTCGATGCGGCCCAGTACGCCACCACCGAACCTGCCGCCACCGAGCTCGTCGTCACGTCGGTGAGCTCGGCCAACATCGACGACCTGACGCGTACTCCGCCGCACACACTGGGCCGGGTCGCCGAGGAGGCGTTCAAGGCGCTCAACCAGCACGTCAAGTTCGTGGATCTCGACAGTCACGGTTTCGGCGTCTTCGAGGTCACCAGGACGGCGGCTCGGATGGACCACTGGTTCCTCACCGCCAAGGAGGATCCGCAGACCGGCGTCTACTGGGGAGCGGGCTTCACCGTGGACTCCGGCACCCAGCGCGTCCGGGCGGCGGCACCACCTGCCTGACAACGCGCCATACTGGTCGGCGTGGCTGTACCGAAAATCGTCCTGTTCTACGTGTTCACTCCGCTGCCCGATCCCGACGCGATCAGGCTGTGGCAGCAGACGCTGGCCGCGTCTAACAACCTGACCGGCCGCATCCTGATCTCCGAACACGGCATCAACGCGACGGTGGGCGGTGACGTCGACGACGTCAAGAGGTACGTCCGCGGCACCCGCAGCTATCCGGCGTTCAAGTCGGCCGACATCAAGTGGTCCGATGGACTCGGCAACGATTTCCCGCGCCTGAGTGTGCGGGTGCGCGACGAGATCGTCACGTTCGGTGCGCCAGGCGAGTTGAAGGTCGATGCCGACGGTGTTGTCGGCGGTGGGACTCATCTGAGCCCGCAGCAGGTGCACGAACTCGTCGATTCCCGTGGCGACGACGTCGTCTTCTTCGATGGCCGCAACGCCTTCGAAGCGCAGATCGGCAAGTTCAAGAACGCAGTGGTGCCCGACGTCGAGACGACGAGGGACTTCGTCTCCCAACTCGATTCCGGTGCCTACGACCATCTGAAGCAGTCCCCGGTGGTCACGTACTGCACCGGGGGAGTGCGGTGCGAGGTGCTCTCGTCTTTGATGGTGGCCCGTGGGTTCGAAGAGGTGTATCAGCTCGACGGCGGAATCGTCCGGTACGCAGAGACTTTCGGTGACGACGCGCTGTGGGAGGGTTCGCTGTTCGTCTTCGACAAGCGGATGGCGCAGAACTTCTCCGATCACACCGCCGTCATCGGTCGCTGCAGTGCCTGCGGTAATCCGACGTCGCGGTACCAGGACTTCGACGGCGACGCCGGACGTGGTCTGCGGTTGATCTGTCTCGACTGCGCGTAGACAATGCTGCCTTTCCGGGACGGTCTCGCTCCGCTGAGACTGCTGTTGCCGCATGGTGATTCGGCCACCACGATCGTGGAGTACCTCGAACGTGAGCTGCCCGATGACGACTGGCGACGGGCCATGCACGACGCCGAAGTGGTGGACGAGAAGAGCAGGCCCATCTCCGACGCCACGCGGTACCGCGCCGGAAGTCAGGTGTACTTCTATCGCGTTCCAGCGCAGGAGATTCCGGTCCCCTTCGAGATCGGCATCCTGCACGAGGACGACGACCTGTTGGTGGTCGACAAGCCGCACTTCCTCGCCACCATCCCGCGTGGTCGGCACGTCACCCAAACCGCGACAGTGCGGCTGCGCAGGCAGTTCGATTGCCCCGACCTCACGCCCGCGCACCGACTCGATCGCGCCACCGCCGGGGTGTTGCTCTTCACCAAGACCAAGCATGCCCGACGGCCGTATCAGGAACTCTTCTCCTCGCGGAACGTCACCAAGGAGTACGAGGCCGTCGCGGGATTCGATGCAGCACTGGAGTTTCCGCGCGTCGTGCGTAGCCGAATCCTCAAGGAACACGGGGTCATGACGGCATACGAGGAGCCGGGTGAGCCGAACAGTGAGACCCTGATCGAACTGGTCGACACGTTCGATGATCGTGCTCGCTATCGACTGTTCCCCAAGACGGGCAAGACTCACCAGCTACGGATCCACCTGTCCTCGTTGGGTATTCCCATCGTGAACGACCCGTACTATCCGGAGTTCACCTCTGTGCCGGCGGACGACTTCACCCGGCCGTTGCAACTTCTCGCTCGGTCGCTGAACTTCACGGATCCCCTTACCGGTGAGCCCAGGCGCTTCGTCAGTGCCCGAACCCTCGAACTCTGACAGCCCGGCATCGTTCGTTCGGACGATTGTGACAATGGGGACGCGAGGTTAGCGTGTCGAGCGAACCATGTCCGACGAAGAGAAGAGGAGAACAGCGTGAAGCGTCGTATTGCTGTTGTTTTGGGAGCCGCAGTCATCGCCATCGCGTCGCCGGCAGTCGCGGTGGCCGATACCGGAAGTGCAAGCACCGGTAGCTCCGACAACCTCGCGGCCTTGTTCGATGCACTGCCCGCGATCTGGCAGGAGTGTGGACTGCTCGTATTCACCGGCCAGTGTGGCGGTGTCGTGACCCAGCCTCCCGTGTAGAACCCCAACCGACAAACGCGCGCGCATTCGCCAGACGCTCGCGGAATAGGTAACCATTCCGCTCGCATCCAGCAAACGCGCGCGCGTTTGCGTGGAGCCTGAACCCTACTTCGCCAGCGACCGCGCCATTCCGCGTTCGATGGCTGCGACCAGCTGCGGGCGCAGTTCGGCGGCGGGGACGATGTGGTGCACCGATCCGACGTTCTGCGCACGCTGGATGTTGTGGATGGCCTCGAATTCGGCTGCCACTTCACCGAGTTTGGCGTTGCGGGCATTCGCTCGCACGGTGGCCAGCTCTACGCGCAGCGCCGAGCGGGTGGCGTCGTCCTCGGCGGTGTTCAGCGCAGTCTCGAGTTCCTTGACGGTCGGATCCGCTGCGGTGCGGGCGTTGACGTCGCGGGTGAACACCACTGCTGCTGCGGGGGCACCACCGAGCACGGAGGCGAAGGAGCCCTCCACTGCGAGGACCTCCATGTTGTCGTTGAGTGCTCCGGAGAACACCACGAACGCGCCGCCGTGGTAGCGCGAGACGACACAGAACACGACCGGTCCGTCGAAGTTGACGATGGCGCGGCCGATTTCGGCTCCGTATTCGAGCTGGATGTTGCGCAACGATTCCGGTGATCCGTCGAAGCCGGAGAGGTTGGCCAGCACCACGATCGGCCGGCTTCCGCTGGCGGCGTTGATGGCGCGTGCGGTCTTCTTCGACGAGTTCGGGAACAGGGTTCCCGAGGTCCACTGATCCGGGCCGTCGGAGGGGAACCAGCCCTTGCGGGGGATGGCCCGCGACTCGATGCCGATCACGGACACCGGGATTCCGGCGAGGTGGGCGTCGAACACCACCGAGGTGTCGGCGTCGGCCATGTCGGCCCACCTCTCGAGGACCGAGTGGTCCTGATCCACCACAGCGCGCATCACGGTGCGAATGTCGAACGGCTTCTTGCGGTCCGGGTTGGTGACCGAGGAGAAGATGTCGCCGACGGTGGTGAAGTCGCTCGACGGGTGCACGTGCGGGTAGGTGCGCACGTCGCGCTCGGTCGGGTCTGCGGTGGCCGCTCGGCGCGGGAAGCGTTCTCCCGGTGCGGCATACGCGTGGTCGTAGTGCGCGAACAGAATGTCGCACGCGGCCCTCAGGTTCGGTGCCCAGTACTGCGCCTGGCCGTTGGGGCCCATGACGCGGTCGTAACCACCGATACCGAAGTTGTCCTCGGCCGAGACGCCACCGGAGTAGTCGAGCGACTGCTTACCGGTGAGCACCATCGCACTGTCGGGGGTCATCACCAGGATGCCCTTGGTGTGGGTGAGCATCGTGGCTTCGGCGTTCCAGTACGGCTGCGCGCCGACGTTGATGCCTGCGACGACGATGTTGATCTCTCCGCCGGCCTGCGTGAAGGTGATGATGCGACGCAGACCACGCGAGACCCAGTCCATGTTCTCGGTGCCCGATTCCATGGAAATCGTTGCGCCGGAGGACAATGCGAACCATTCGACGGGTACGCCGAGCTGCTCGGCGAGGTCGATGGCCGCGACGATCCGCGAGCACTCGGCCTCGGCAACGGTGCCCAGTGCCTTGGTCGGGTCACCGAACAGCGCGACGCGGGTGATGCCCTCGGGGTACTTGGCGGTGGGTGTGGTCGCGACGCCGACGATGACGCCCGCAGTGTTGCGGCCGTAGGGGCGGTCGACCGGTGCGAGCACGCCGTCGGAGCCGAAGTCGTACTCGGTGAACGTTCCACCGTTGCTGCTGAGCAACGGAATCAGCTCGTACGGGTAGACGGTGCCGCGGGCCTGCGAGCGCTGCACCTTCTGGGTGTACTCGTCGAGCGGACGCATCGGCTCGGTCGGCGGCGGGGTCACCTTGGCCACGATGCCTGCACCGGAGCGGTACGACAGGCGCAGTGCGACCTCGCGTGGCGTCGCGCCCGGCGTTTCGGCCAGACGTGCGATGAGCGTGATCTCCTCGAGGCCGGCGCCGATCGTCAGCGGCGCGATGTGCCGGGCGATGGTGGCGATCCGGTCTGCGGGAACGTTCAGTACCGGCCAGACGTAGAGCACGACGCGGTTGGCGTCGAGCCGCTTCTTGCCGCGCCCGGCCTGGGCGCGCCGGATTCCGTCGAGACAGGCCGCGACTGTCCGTTCGATCTCGGGTACCGCGACGATGTTGCCGGCGTCGTCCAACTGTGTTGTGATGCCGCGGATCTCGGCCAGTGCGACCAGTCGTTCGTCGGACGGGTTGTCCTTCGACGTCAGGTGGAACAGGTACGTTCCGGCGCTGGCGGGCAGGCGAACTCCGTCGAAGTTCTTCAGTCGCCACAGGTCCAGTCGCTGACCGGTCAGCGGGTGCATATCCCGGATGATCGTGTCCTCGGCGAGCGGCTCGGACCCCTCGACCGTGGTCCGACGGTAGGTCATCTTTCGCGCGGCGGAACCGAAGGCGGTCACCGTGACGCGACGCCAGCGGCCGGTGCCCGGGTGGGCGGCGAGGACGGCCTGAAGCTGGGCCGAGAGCTCGTCGCCGTCGGTGGGAGCGTCCGGCCAGGACAGGTAGAGGTCCACGGCCAGGTTCTCCGGTGCCGGTCCGGCGATGTCGTCGACCGAGTCCAGAGTCGCTGCAAGCGAGTCGAAATCGGTTGCGGTGGACACCAGATGCAGCCGTTCACCCGAGAGCTCGAAGTTGCCGGTGACGAAGTGCTTACCGTCGCGGTCGAAGGCTTTGACGTCTTCGAGGGTGCGGATCTCGTAGTACTGGCGGGTGATCACCTCGAGCAGGGCACCGGGATCGGTGATCCGTTGTGCCAGTAACTCGATGAGCGGTTCCGGGGTGGCGACGAGCGCGGCGATCCGGGCCGAGTAGTCGGCCGCGTCGGGGTTCTCGGCGAGGTACTGCAGGCTGCCGCGGACGCCGTCGTAGATCTTCTCGCGTGCACTGCGGATCTGTGGCTCGTCGAACAACCGGAAGCGCAGGTTGCGCGCGACGTCGCCGATCACCGGGTAACGGGCCTGGGTGGCACCGATCAGTCGCTCGAGGACCTCGGCCATGGCCGGAGTCGCCTCGGGCTGCGCCGAGCAGTCGCTGAGCCAGTGGCCGAGCAGGGCGGCGATGACCGGAACCTGGTTCTCCATGCGCTGCAGAGCCAGGAAGACGCGGTAGACGGCCTCTTCGAGCTCGGGCGTACGACCCTCGTCGATGGCAGCGTCGTAGTGCGCCAGGGCGCGAGTGAGCTTGGCGCGGAACGAATCCGGGAGACCCTGCACGTCTGCGTCGAGCGAGTGCAGGAACGAGTGGAAGTGCTCGCGCGGGGAGTGCACGCGCTCGTCGGTGCTCTCCTCGTCCATCGTCGGCCGGTTGCGGGAGAGCTCGCAGATATCGGCGAACGTGTTGAGCAGATCCAACTCGGCGGAGACCAACCCTGCATCGTTGCGCGGCACGTCGGCGCGCAGAGTCTCGTAGGTGGACAACAGGTTTCGTGCGCGGGCTCCGCTGACGTCGAAGCCGGTGATGAGGGCGGCGAGTTCGTCGAGTCGGTCCAGGGCGCGACGCTGCGGAGAACGCTGCGCTGCGTCGTCTATACCGCGGAACTGTACGCGTGGTGCCTGCTCGGAGACCTTCTGCTCACCGGCCTGATCGACGCGCAGCAGCGCGGCTCCGGCGTCGACCTGTCCGTTGACCGAGGCCAGTACCTCGCGCACGGTGCCCGCGTACGGGGACCGGACGGCGGTTTCCATCTTCATCGACTCCAGGACGACGAGTGTCTGTCCCGCCTCGACCTCGTCGCCGACGGCAACGGGCACGGCCACGACGACGGCGGGTGCCGGTGCGCGGACCAGGCCGGCCTCGTCCTGTGAGATCTGGTGGCTGATGCCGTCGACCTCGACGAGGAAGTGCGCGGGTCCGGCGACGGTGACCACCTGGTAGCGACGGTCACCGATGACCAGACGGCTCTCGTAGACGCCGAGGCGTTCGACGTCGACCTGCAGATCACCGATGCCGTCCCCGTCGATGCTGTAGCGGTGGGTGCCGGTCTGGCCGACCTCGAGCTTGTAGGCCTGGCCCTGGTAGTTCAATTCGACCGTGCGGCCGATCGCATGGGTGGCGCGCGGACGGCCACCGCGGGCGGAGTTGAGGAACGCGGTGCGTTCGCGGCCTTCCTCGGCGTCGTACGCGTCGATCGCTGCGGCGACGATCGCGATGTCGGCCACGGCCGTCGGGCCCACTTGGGAGCCGGCCTCGGTGCGGTCGAGCCAGCCGGTATCGGCGGAGGCGGAGATGACTTCCTCGCGGTCGAGCAAGCTGAGCAGGAACGACTTGGTGGTGGTGCCGCCGTCGATGACGACGGTGGTCTCGCGCAGCGCGTTGCGCAGTCGCGCGAGCGCTTCGCTGCGGTCGCGGCCCCAGGCGATGACCTTGGCGACCATCGAGTCGTAGTCGGGAGGAATGACGTCGCCCTGCGCGATGCCGGTGTCGACGCGGATGCCGGTGCCGAGAGGGAACTTGAGCAGCTCGACGGTGCCGGGAGCCGGAGCGAAGCCGTTGTCTGCGTCCTCGGCGTTGAGGCGGGCCTCGACGGCGTGGCCGAATTCGGTGGGGCACTCGCCGGGCAACTCCTGGCCGTCGGCGACGAGGATCTGGAGCTTCACCAGGTCGATGCCGGTGGTGTATTCGGTGATGGGGTGCTCGACCTGAAGGCGGGTGTTGACCTCGAGGAACGTGAAGATCTTCTGCTCGGGCTGGTACAGGTATTCGACGGTGCCTGCGCCCTGGTATCCGGCGGCCTTGACGAGCTCGGCCGAGGCGGTGCGCAGCTGATCGGCCTGCTCCTTGGTCAGCAGCGGTGAGCTGGACTCCTCGATGACCTTCTGGTTGCGGCGCTGGATCGAGCAGTCGCGCACGCCCGGGGCCCATACGTTGCCGTGACTGTCGGCGATCACCTGAACCTCGACGTGGCGGGCATCGGTGACGAGACGTTCGAGGAAGACGACGGGGTCACCGAACGAGCGCTCGGCCTCACCCTGAGTGCGTTCGAGGGAGAGTTCGAGTTCGTCCTCGTGGAAGACCTTGCGGATACCGCGACCGCCGCCGCCCGAGCGGGCCTTGATGATCAGCGGGTAGCCGATCGCCGCTGCGTGACGACGAGCGTCCGCGCGGGTCTCGACGGGTCCGCCGGACCACGGTGCGACGGGGACACCGACCTTCTCTGCGAGGATCTTCGCCTCGACCTTGTCGCCGAGCAGACGCATCGCGTCGGCCGACGGGCCGATGAAGGTGATGTTCAAGCGAGCGACGAGGTCCGCGAACGTCGGGTCCTCGGCGACGAAGCCCCACCCGACCCACACCGCGTCGGCACCGGACTCCACCAGCGCGGCTTCGAGTACGTCGTAGTCCAGGTACGCCGATCCGGTGGCAGGCTTACGGAGCGTGACCGCTTCGTCGGCCTGGCGGACGAACATCGCCCGCTTCTCCGCCTCGGTGTGCAGCGCTACGGTGCGGATGCCGTAATCGTGTTCGGCGTTGAGCTCTCGGACGGCTCGGATCAGGCGTACAGCCGCCTCGCCTCGGTTGACTACTGCAATCCGCTTGAACAACGTATCTCTCTTCGCTCGGTGTGGGCGCACCGCCTCGGTGCACTCGATGGAACGTGAATCGGTGCCGGGCATGTCGATTTCTTGCTCATCATGTGGCACCCCGATCGGCTCATTCTAACGGCAATCAAGCCCTGTGCATCGCCAACGGCGTTCGGCGTGAGTGTGATTGATCACCAAGTATCGAATCCTATTCTGTGGCAGGCTCTTTCGTTCGAGACGGATTGCAACCGTCTGCACGTCCCGCCAACGTACTCGCGAGTAGCGTTGGCGGGAGGCGTAATTCGCGATTCGAAGAACAAGTTTGCTACCGGCGAGTACATTACCGGCGGGTACAACCCGAGCCGACGGCTGAAACTGGTCGTCCGGTCGCCGAGTGCGGTCTCCCTCACCCGCCCTTTTCGCTCGTATTCGGCAGTCGCAGCGCATTGACCCACAGCCTCGTAGCCGTCGCGAGCAGGCTCTCGTACTCCGCAGGTGCGCGGTCGTCCGCGGCGTCGACGACGAAGTGATTGAACGCAAGCCTGCTGATCATCGACGACAGAGCGCGGGAGGCGAGCACAGGATCGAGTTCGGGGTCGGCCAGGCCCCGGCTCTGCAGGCTCTCGATGCTGCGGGCGTTGCGTCTGACGAAGGCATCGGCGCGTTCGCGTCGGAGACGTCGGAACTCGGGATCGATGTTCGAGACCTGCTCGAGCAGTGCCATCAGCTTCGCGTTGCGCTGGTAGGCCTCGAAATACGCGCGGTTGCTTGCGGCCACGACGGCAACCGGATCGTCGTGCGGGTCCACTCGCTCGGTACCGGGATGCAGCATGTCGTCCCTGGCCTGCTCGAGCACTGCGGCCAGGATCTCTTCCTTGCTGGTGAAGTAGGTGTAGAAGGTGCCGGCGGAGCATCGAGCGGCGCGGGTGATGTCGATCAGGCGAGAGTCGAGGTAGCCGCTGTCCTCGAAGACTCGACGCGCGGCCGCAACGAGCGAGGATCGGGTTCGCAGTCCGCGCGGGGTGGTCGGCAGCTCCCGATTCGGCAGCTCACGGTCTGGCTCCGTCGCGGCAGGCATTCAGTCTTTATACGTCATTGTTCGCGAGCATCCGGGCGGATGAACCGGGTGAATCTCACCCCGCTGTCGAATTGGCGTGACTCGAGGTGCTCGAACAGCTGGGCGGGGAACGGATCGGGGCCGATGCCGGACGAGAACAGGCCGATGCCGCGGCCGAACACCACGGGGTTGACCTTGAGAAACAGTTCGTCGATCTCGGGCAGCAGTTGACCGGCCAGATTTCCGCCGCCGCAGATCCAGATGTCGAGCTCGGACTCCTCGGCTTTGAGGCTTCTGACAAGTCCGATCGGGTCCTCGTTCACCACGGTGAGAGTCGGGTCGTCCGACGGGGCGAGGGTGCGAGAGAGAACGTATTGGCGCAGGTGGGGATAGGGGCTGGCGATCCCGACGTCGAGCGCTGGTTGCAACGTCTCGCGGCCCATGACGAGGGTGTCGAATCGAGCGGGCGGAGCGTCCAGGCCGAATGCGGCCCGTACGTGAACCGGCAACGTCTCGGGCAGTTCGGTCTTGATCGCCTCGAGGTGATCGCCTTCCATCACGAAACTGTCGTAGGTGCCGTCCGGCGCGGCGATGAACCCGTCGAGGGTGACGGCGATGTAGTAGACCAGCTTGCGCATTCGGCTCCTGTCGTGGTTCGGCCCGTGGGAAGCCCGTGGGCCGACGCGTCCGCTGTGCTGAATCCAGCGACCGAAGTGGGTCTTTGTGACCCAGCACTAGAACGTATTTTGTGCGCTCAGGACGCGACGAACAACTGGTTTTCAACGGCTAGTGTGGCCCGGGTGTGCAAACACCGTCCCTGAAATGGACGACCATTCGAGTATCTGTGGGGAAACTGTGACGGCTGCAGCGGCTACCGGTCGTGAACACGACGACGAGCTCAAGAGCAGGGTTCAACGCCTGCTGCGCTTCCTTCGCGAAATCGTCGAGGCGCGTTCGAACCCGGTGCTGCGTTTCGACGACCACGTGCAGGTCGAGTGGGTGCACGCCGGGGACGTTCCCATGCAGCTCGACCCGCGGGCCGAACAGGGTGGTGTGGTGCTCCGCGCGCCGCGCATCGCGGTCGACGAGCCGCCCGAGCCGCCCGCGTTGCTGTCGGGTTGGCTCGATCCACAGGTCGTCGCAGACAGTCGCTATCGCGAACTCGAGCTGGCCGACGCGGCGTCGGTGACGTCCCGCCGTCGGGCCGAGGCGCAGGAATCCGATGCCGAGTTCGATATTCGCAAGGCCTACGAGATCAAGCAGGCCTTCGAGGAGTACTCGGAGTCGTGGAAGGAATGGGCGCAGGAGGATCGGGACCGGCGTCCGCAGGCCGCGCTGTACCAGGCTCTGCAACTGATGATGCAGGAGCTCGCGTCGCGACCCGAGTCGATCGAACTGGTGGTGGCCTCGGGGCTGCTGACGTCGAGCAGCCCCGATCCGCAGCGCAGCGTCCGAACCCACCTGATCACGCAGTCGGCCAGCATCGAACGGGACGTGCGTACCGGTGATCTTCTGGTTCGCCTCGCGGCCAGCACCACCCCGCGGCTGGAGGACGGCCAGCTGCTGACGGGTTCGGACGATTTCGATACGTCCGGTTCGGTGGCGATGGCCGAAGAATTGCACGACACGGTCGCGTCGCCGATCGGTGCCGGGGTCGAGAAGTTCTTGAGGAACTGGGCTGCGCGAATCCCGCGGCACGAGATCGAGGTGCTCGATCACCTCGGACCGCCCGGAGCCCTGGCCTACATCGACGACGACCGAACTCTGACCATCTCACCGGCGTTGGTTCTCCGGGTCCGCGATTCGTTCGCGCTGGTGGAGTACTACGAGCAGATGCTCGCCGACCTCGAATTCGCCGGTTCTCCCGTGCCTCTGGGGCTCGCGCAGCTGGTCGACGCCATCGAGCCCGCCGAACGGTTGGCGTGGCTCGAACGCACCGGGGCGGGGGAGTCGGCGGTACTGGCCGAGGACCCGCTGTTTCCGCTGCCCGCCAACGCGGAGCAGTCGCAGATCATCGAACGGCTCGGGCGTGACAGCGGCGTCGTGGTCGAGGGCCCGCCGGGGACGGGCAAGACACACACCATCGCGAATCTGATGTCCGGGCTGTTGGCGCGCGGTCAGCGGGTCCTGGTCACTAGTGAAAAGTCACAAGCTTTGCGGGTGCTGCGGGACAAGCTCCCACCGGAGCTGCAGGAGCTCTGCGTGTCCATCACCGACCTCTCGCGCGGTGGATCGGACGAGCTCAACCGAAGCGTTGCCAAGATCGCCGAGCGGAAGACCTCCTTCGACGAGGCCAGTGAGGTGCAGAAAATCGAGGCGCTGACGATGCAGCGCGGAGCAGCTCTGACTCGGCGGGCCGACCTGCTCGATCGTGTCCGTGCTCTCCGTGAGTCCGAAACCGTTGTGCACGAGTACGTGTCGGACGGATACGACGGCACGGTGTCATCGATAGTTCGCAAGGTCAAAGCGGCCGAGAGCGCCCACGAATGGCTGCCGGGCCCCCTGCTCGCCGATCGGCCACCGCTCGACGGTGCCCAGGTCGATCGGCTGCGCACGCTCATCGTCGGCTCCGACGGCACTCGGGAACTGCGCGCGCGTCAGGTGCTCCCGCGTCCGGAGACAATGCTGCCGAACTCGGCCGAACTCGCGTCGCTCTGCCTGCGAGCAGGGGCACGGATCGATGCTCTCTCGACGCACGCAGCCGATCTCGTCGCGTTGCTCGACGGTGTGGAACCAGCGGTGTCCTCCGAGATCAGGCAGCTGTGCGAGGAGCTTTCGGCCCGGGTTCGAGCGGTCGCCGAACTGGACGGTTCCTACGTGCGACTGACCGATTCCGTGTTGTCCGGCGAAGCCTCCCACCTGTGGTCTCGGGTCAGCGGGATCGACGCTATGGTCGAGACGGCCGCTGCCTCCGACCGCTACGTCGGTGCCCACGATGTCCAGTGCTCCTCGAGTTCGCCCACGGCTCTGACCGCGATGGATGCGCTCGCCGGCGCGCTCGAGTCGGGTATCGAATGGAAGCCCCGGTTCCGTCGCAGCGAGGAACAGAAGGCAGTCGAGGCTCTCGACATCGTCGCCACCGTGGACGGGCAACCCGCCACGACGGCGATGGCTGTACGCCTGGTGGCCGAACACATCCGTGCGCTCGAGACCGTGCAGACCGCCGCGGTGCTGCTGGCCGACCTTGCCATCGTCGTTCCGCTCGACGGCACGCGTTCGATTCGCGTCAACAACGTGGCGAGAATTGCCGACCGGCTGGGCCTGGTGTCTGCACTGGTCTCCGCTCGCGATGCCCTGGTGCACCGGCTGTACGCCATTTCGCCTGCAGCACCGTGGATTCGGAGCTTGGCCGAAGCTCAGGAGATCGCCGGGGCCGCCCGTGCCATCGCCACGCGCATCGACATCGATGCCGCACGTGCCGAGCTCGATGCGCTGCAATACGCAGTGGCCACTCGCATCGATGCCGGGCCTTCACCCGAGGGATCGAATCTGGTGAGTGCGTTGAGTGCTGCCGATCCGCTGGAACTGGCGGCCGCTGTCGCAGCGTATTCGCAGGCGTGCGCCGAGCAAGAGGATCAGTTTCTGCTCGACTCGATGTCGGCGTCGCTGTCCGAGGTGGCACCCGCATTGTTCGAACTGGTCAGGGACACCGCCGGCGATGTCGAATGGGACGAGCTGAGCTGGCAGATGTCGAAGGCCTGGGCGTGGCGTCGGGCACGCGAGTGGGTCGGTGAGCAGCACCACGGCGGTCTCGAGCAGGAACTGGAAGCAGAGCTGACCGCCGCGGATACCGACATCGCCTACCTCACAACGCGTCTCGCCGCAGCCAGTGCCTGGCGCAACAGTCTCGAACGAATGACCGCCGTCGAGGTGCGTGCGCTGCAGACGTACCGTGAGCACATCTCGAGCATCGGTTCCGGGGCCGGCAAATACGCCGAAACCTACCGCAGCGCAGCGCGATCGGCGATGCGTGAAGCGCAGAGCGCCGTGCCCGCCTGGGTCATGCCGCTCTCGCAGGTGCTGGCATCGATTCCGCCGGTGCCGGACAGTTTCGACGTGGTCATCGTCGACGAGGCAAGTCAGGCCGACATCACCAGTCTCTTCCTGCTGTACCTTGCTCCCCGCGTGATCGTGGTGGGTGACGACCGGCAGTGTGCACCAGCCGAAGTTCCGCAGACCGGAACTCTCGAGGACGTGTTCGATCGGTTGGACGTCTACCTGCCCGATCTACCCGAACACGTGCGTGCGACGCTGACGCCCAGGTCGAGCCTGTTCTCCATGCTGCGCACCAGGTTCGGTCAGGTGGTGCGGTTGCGTGAGCACTTCCGCTCGATGCCCGAGATCATCAACTGGTCGAGTCAGCAGTTCTACGGGGATTCCCCGCTCGTTCCCGTGCGGCAGTTCGGCGCGGACAGGCTGCCGCCGTTGCGGCACACGTACGTTCGCGGAGCGACGGTCACCGGAAAGAATGCTTCGCTCGTCAACCGCACCGAGGCGATCGCGATCGCCGACCAGATCGCCGAGTGTCTCGAGGACTCTGCCTACGACAACCTGACCTTCGGAGTGGTTGTGCTGCAGGGACAATCGCAGGTCGACGAAATTCGTAACGAACTGATCAAACGCATCGGCATCGAACAGTGGGAACAGCGCAGGCTTCGCGTGGGGACGCCACCGGACTTCCAGGGCGACGAACGCAACGTCGTGTTCCTGTCGATGGTGGTGGCACCCGATCAGAATTTCGCCACTCTGACGGCCAATCAGTACAAGCGGCGGTTCAACGTGGCAGCGTCGCGAGCGCAGGATCAGCTGTGGCTGTTCCACTCGGTGACGGTCGATCGGCTCAAGCGCGCGGATCTTCGCAACTCGTTGCTGAGCTACGTCACCTCCGTCTCGCCCGCGCCTGCCGATCCGATGCCGGTGAACGTCTCGCGCGAGATACGGAAGGCCCCTTTCGAGACTCTGCTCGAGCAGCAGTTGTGGAACGACCTCGTCGAGCGCGGGTTCCACGTCAATCCCGGTGTGGAAGTGAACAATCGGCGTCTGGCCCTTGTCGTCACCGGTGAATCCTCGCGTCTCGCCGTCGAATGCGACGGCGATACCTTCCTGTCGACGCCTGCCCAACGGCTGGCGGACCTGCGACGAGAGCAGGAACTCAAGCGTTGTGGTTGGACGTTCTGGCGGGTCCGTGAATCCGAGTACTACCTGGACCGCGAAGCGGCACTGGAAAGCCTCTGGGATACGTTGGCCCGGGTGGGCATCAAGCCCAATACCGTTGTCGTGGAAGGGGTTGCAGCGTCGGATGAGGCATGGACGCCGGTTCCCCTCGAATCGTCGCAGTTCGACGATTCCGGTGTCTTCGAGACCACGGACAATGCGGACGCGGCTGCACACCACGAATCGGTGTTGTCCCTGTGGTCCATGCCGCGCATCGACATCCCTACCGACGAGCCGACCCGACCGGACACTCGACGAGCAGACCGCCACACACCGTCCCCGGCTGCATCGAACGGAGCAAACGCAACGAACGGGTCGGGTCAGACCAACGGGTCGGGAACGCCGAACGGGGCCTCGGGATCGAGCCGTTCCGCGATGACCAATGGATCCACACCTACTGCCGACGCTCCGATCGACAACACAACGGCGGCCACCCACCGGGGTAGGGAGGCCGATGTGGCGGACGCAGTGGGCGACTCCACCGCCGAGGACGGACGTTCGACCGTTGTCGAGTCGGCGGGGTCCGGTACTTCCGACGAGTCCGAGGCACAGGAGAATTCGGCCGAGATCGACTCGACCGACGCCGAGCCGAGCAGAGGCCCCGAGCAGTCCGAGGACGAGGGCATTGCCGAACACGAATTGCCGCTCAACGGGCTTCGCGGATACACCACGCGCCGTCGGCCCTAGCTCCTCCTCCTTACCTGCCGGGCTCGGCGCTGGAGCCGGTTCCGCGGAGTCGACGTAGTCTTGGCCTCGGTTTCGCGAACGGACGAGCAGAGAAGGTTCATCGCCGATGACGGATCGACAGACGCAGCACCCCGAGCGGTCGGCTTCGCCGGATCGGCAGGTTCGTCCGCGCAGGCGGCGAATCTTACTGCCCGCCGTCGTATTCGGAGTCTGCGCTGCACTGTTCGCGGTGCCGACCTGGACCGTGGTGTTCGCCGGCACGCAGTGGCCGGTGGTTGCACAGGTCGTCGGCACCGTTGTTGCGGTCGTCGCCGTCGTCGCGTTACCGACAGCGATGTATCTGGGTCATCGGCCCGGCCCCGAGAGGTCCGGTAAGGATGGCTGGGCGCGCGTAGGAGACGTGCTGTTGGGGCTGGTCTGGATAGCGTTCGTCTGGTCTGTGCTCTCGCTGTTGCTGCGACTCGGCCTGTTCGTCGCCGGAGTCGACGACCCTCTTCGGTCGCGCATCGTCTCGGTGGCAACCGTGATCGTGGTCGTCGTTCTCGCGGTCTGGGGTCACTACGAGGCGATGCGAACACCACGAGTCCGGTACACGACCGTCGAAATCGACAGGCTCGGGGCTCGATTCGACGGTCTACGAGTGGTTCTCGTGACCGACACGCACTTCGGACCGCTCGATAGGACGACCTGGTCGCATCGCTTGACCGACGCGGTCAATGCGCTCGACCCGGATGTCCTGGCTCACGTGGGAGATATCGCCGACGGGTCGGTCGATCGGCGTCGTCAGCAGGTCGCTCCGCTGGAGTCGATGCACGCGAGTGCGGCGCGCGTGTACGTCACCGGCAACCACGAGTACTTCGGCGAGGCGCAGGCATGGCTCGAACACATGGAGAATCTCGGATGGAATTCCTTGCACAATCGCCATGTGGTACTCCATCGCGGTGACGAGAAGTTGATCATCGCGGGCGTCGACGACGCCACGGCGAAGGGGTCGGGTGCGCCCGGCCACGGCGCCGATCTCGTTCGTGCTCTTGCCGGCACCGATCCCTCGACTCCCGTCCTGCTGTTGGCTCATCAACCGAAGCAGATCGACGACGCGGTCCGTGCCGGTGTGGACCTGCAGGTCTCCGGCCACACCCACGGCGGCCAGATATGGCCGTTCTCGGCGTTGGTACGACTCGACCAGCCGGTGGTGCACGGACTGAGCAGGCACGGTGCACGAACGCAGCTGTACACCAGCCGCGGATCGGGATTCTGGGGTCCGCCGTTTCGGGTGTTTGCACCCAGTGAGATCTCCGTACTGACGTTGGTCGCGAGCTGAGCACGCAACACCTGGCAGTATCGGTGTGGTGAACAGCTCCGAAGAGGTCGTCGTTGTCGCCACCGATCTCGACGGCACTCTGTTGCGTTCGGACCGAACCGTCTCTGCGCGCACAGCCGCCGCAATGGCTGCGGCCGACGCGGTCGGAATCAGGGTGGTGTGGGCTTCTGCGCGCGCCCGGCATTCCATTCACGAGCTCGCTGCCTCCTGCGGATTCCGCGGGACGGCGATCGGGGCCAACGGAGCTGTGGTGCTCGATCTGGCCGGCGGCACTCCCACCATCGTGAGCACCAGGTCGGTGCCGGCCGAGATCGTGGCATCGGTCAAGACCACCGTGCGTTCACTCGTACCCGGTGTCGCGTTCGCGACGGTCGGTGCCACGCGGTTCGTGGCAGAGGCCCGGTACGCCGAACTGTGTGTCTTCGCCGACCATCATCGACAGCCGCACGAGATGGAACTCTCCGACCATGGGCTGTCGGTCGACGTCGAGCCGACAGTCAAAATCGTTGCTCGGCACAGGGATACGACCAGTGAGGCACTCTACGAACTCGTCGCTGCGGCCGGCCTCGGTGGGGTGGAGTTGACGCACTCCGGTGCGCCCTACATCGAGATGTCCGCCGCGGGAGTATCGAAGGCCAGCGCGCTGCAGGAGTTGTGCGAGCGGTGGGGAGTATCCGGGGATTCGGTTGCCGCAGTAGGGGATGCGCGTAACGATCTACCGATGCTCGCGTGGGCGGGCACCGCCTTGTGTCCGTCGAACGCTACCGAGTCGGTGCGCGCAGTTGCCGATCGAGTGCTCGTATCCAACGACGAGGACGCGGTTGCGCGCTATTTGGAGGAACTCACTGCGAGTCGCGCGAGGCAGTAGCGCCCGCCCGCCGGTGTTCGCCACCAGCGGCCCTCCAGTGCAGCCGCCGAAGAAGGGGAGCGGCGGAATCTGGATCGTGGTTGCCGCTCGAATCCAGCGCATTCGGACAGGCCGAGTGGTTCACGCAGGATCAGGCGACGTTCGCTGCGGGCCTGTCGTGTGTCCGGGACGCTGCACCGGTCGTCGAGATGATGAACAGTCGTGTGCCCGAGCAGCAATGGGGACTCGGGAAAATGTCCGACGCGTCGTTCGAGGGCGGCTGGGGGCTGCGTGTCGGGGGTGGTCACGAGGTACGGCAGGTGGGCATCGTCACCATCGTCGCCGGACGGGTTGGCGTAGCGGTTGCCGCGCAACCGAATTCGGGCTCGTTCGACGACGGAACCGCCATGCTCGACGCAGTCGGTGGCTGGTTGGAGTCGCACAGCGCGCAGCTCCCCGCCGGCCATTGCCTCTGGATCTGCGGCGGATCGGACGGCGCAGGTAACCTCTGGCGTGCCAGCGAATCGTCCGCTACGAAAGGCCCTGCTGTGAACGACGCCCTGCCGACCGACTCGTCCGAGCCCACCACGATCGCCGAGTACCTGAACGCACATTCGTTGCGGGTGTCTCCGGTCGACGGTGCCGCCGCGGCCGAGGTCGGCATCACCGTGCCGATTCCCGCCGGATGGCAGACGCTCGATCCCGCGCAATTTCCCGGAGCGACCCAGGTGATCGTGGAACCGAATCTCGTGGAGAACGGATTTGCGCCGAACGCCGTTCTACTGGTCGGTGCGCTCTCGCGCACGATCGACCCGGACGCGCTGATGGCGTTGGGTTTCGGTGACGGACGCGCAATGCCGGGCTGGGTGGAGCGGGAGGCATCCGACGCACCGTGGCTCGGCTGGCCGTCGAGGTTCATTCGCGGCACCTACGTCGCGGAGCAACTCGAAGCCGCAGTGACGACACGGTACGTGGTGGTGGGCGTTGATACGCAGTACCTGGTGCAGTTGACGGTGACGACGTTGGCGTCGCAGCTCGACGCGCTGGCCTTCGACGTCGCCGCAATCAACGACGGGTTGACGACGAACGGATCGTAGCTTCGGACCGATCGAATTCTTCTGTGGCAACAGGAGAAATCACGATACGTCGAGGGTGAGATTTTCGCCCGGTCGGGAAGGGGACAGCCGGGCGAAAGTGTGAGATATCCTGTCGCTCTTGCTGATTGGCGTTCCGACACACACGAGTCGAAGTCGCCGGCGAGAACCGTCGGCCGCACTCCACGGGCAGTCGGTCGAGCGGTGGCGTGCCGAATTCGGTCTCCAGCGCTGCCAGGTGATACGACAGAGCGGGTTGCGAGAGGATGCAAGATCGGCACCGCAGAGGAGAAGGTGAACCCGGTGGCCGCGCTTGCACCTTTCCGTCCATTGCGTACGACGCCTGCGACCCCTGGGTCGGTCCGACTAGGGTCGACCGCATGTCGATCAGAACCGGCCGCGCCCGGCACCTGTCGGTGGTCCCGGACATGCCCGATCCCGACGAGCAGTCCGACGGCGGTGCAGTAGGGGGCGCAGGGCGCACCCTGGTCAACCTGGTGCTCCGAGTGACCATCGACCACACGCGACCGCAGATCTGGCGTCGGGTGCGGGTGCGGTCGGATGTGCTGCTGTCCGAACTGCACTCTGTGTTGCAGTGCGCACTGGGCTGGGAGGACCGGCACATGCACGCGTTCAGCATCAGAGCTGCCGGAGCGACTCGGCGATTCGAGATGGCAGAGACTCTCGCCGACGAACCGGACGACGAGGCCGTGAGCGAAGAGCGGGTTCGGATCGACGAGGTACTCACAGCACGCGGATCCGTGCTGGCCTACGACTACGATTTCGGTGACGGATGGACACATACCGTCGTCCTCGAGGAGATCGATTCCGATATCGACGACCTGCGATCCGTCTGTCTCGATGGAGCGCGCGCCTGCCCACCCGAGGACTGTGGCGGGCCGTCGCATTATGCGCAGGACCTCGAGATCGCATCCGATCCGGCCGATCCCGAATTCTCCGTCCTGAGCACCAAATGGGGTGCAACGTTCGACCCGGCCGCGTTCGACGTCGAAGCGGTCAACCAGGTGTTGCATGCACTCGACATGGGACGGTCGGTCCTGGCCGAGGCCGTGGCGACGGCACCCGCCATCGGCAGACTCTTCGATCGGGTGCGGCCCACGGTGGTGCCGGCACTGATGGCGCTGCTGCCTCGGTGCGAACTGACCATCGAGAGTTCGGTGGACCTACCTGTCGCCGAGGTCGCGATGGCCAAGTTGACGTGGTTTCTCGAGATGATCGGCGACGACGGAGTAGCCCTGACCGACGCCGGCTATCTCAAGCCGGCACTCGTGGCGGCGATTCGAGAGGAGCTCGATTGGGGCCTGGGATGGGTGGGAACCAGCAATCGCGAAATCGACCACCATCAGGTGACGGATCTGCGCGAGGCCGTACGGAACCTCGGATTGACCCGGGTATCCAAGGGGCGGTTGTTGCGCACGAAACTCGGCGCAGGCCTGGCCGGGGATCCCGTCGGCATGTGGCGACATGCAGCATCGCGACTGCCGCTCGGCAAGGAATCGTACGAGACCGACGCTGCGACGCTGTTCTTGATCGCGCTCGCGGCATCGGCATCGTCCACACATCGCAACGAGATGCTGGTCGAAACTGTGGCCGAGCTGGGTTGGGCAAGCGAAGACTCCGGTGTGTTCGACGCTCAATTCGCCGCGCAGGCCACGGTGAGTTTCCTCGACCTCATAGGTGCACACGGTCCGCAGTTCTACTTCCGCGAGGGTGGTTCGGACTCGCCGAGCTGGTCCAGAAGATTCGCGCGCGACGCCTTGTTGACCTGATCCAGTGGGCGTCCAGCGGGTCGAACACGCCGCGGCAGCCCCTGACCTGGCGATTTGCGTTGGTGGGGTTGGTGGCGTAACTTTTGTCGAGTCAGAGCGACGGACACCGACCTGGTCTTCACGGACTGGGATACGAGGTTGGACGTGTGGCCTGGCAGGTTTTATCCCCCAAGAGTCGGGCCTTGTGTCCGAGACCAAGCTGGGATAGGCTGGAACAGTTGCCCTGGAGGCCTTCGGACGGTGTGTTCGTGGGTCGAAAGTGTGTGCGTGTTCTTTGAGAACTCAACAGTGTGTCGATGAATGTCAGTGCCGAATTTTATTTGGTGAAAGCATTCGATGTATCAGCCATCCGCTTGTGATGGTTGTTGTCGGGTGTTGTTTTGAATATGCTAGTTGAGTTTTTCTGCTAGTGATTTGACTCTTTATGTTTATGACTGATTTGCAGTTTCGACTGTTGATCGAGAGTCTTTTACGGAGAGTTTGATCCTGGCTCAGGACGAACGCTGGCGGCGTGCTTAACACATGCAAGTC
>NZ_JALGQI010000019.1:0-125033 GCF_022810385.1 Rhodococcus sp. ARC_M12
GCGGGTCGGGTACCGACACATCGTTCGAAGGACAGCCCACCGGGCGTCGGTCACATTGAGAGTCAGGCCCCAACCCACCGCAGATATCCAGTATCACCGGACACATTCATACTCACAGTCACATTGACTCCCCAAGGGGAGGCGGTCAGGGCACCCAGTGCCTTGCGGCGATGTCGTCGATGATCGGGTCACCGTCCTGCGCCGCGTCGAGTGCCTCCAGATCGTCGCGCAGGGCGTTCAGGCGTGGGTCGTCTCCTTCTGCCTGTTCGGCAGCGGTGCCTCCGTCGTCGGCGAGTTGTGCGAGGAGTTTCGCGCGGACGCGATCCCGCAGAGAGTCGCTCATTCGTCGTCACCCTTCTTGAACACGCGGCGGGCCGTGGGGATGAGCGCGATGAGCACACCCAGCAGCACGATGATCGAGAAGATTTCCAGCAACACAGTTCCTCCTAGAGGTTCAGGTCGGAGCGATCGAGGTGCCCCACGGGGTGTTGCGCACCACGGTGAAGACGGTCAGTAGGGCGACCAGCACAGCAGCAGCCGGGCGATTCGGGCGAGCCAACGTCAGAGGCTTCTGCGTCCATCGTGCTCGAAGCCACAGCCCCCACACCCCGACGGCAACGACAACGAGCACAACCGCAACGACATTGCTCGACGCAGCCGCGGCGACATCTCCGCGAGTGAGGTCACCCAGAGCCCGCGTCGTGCCACATCCCGGGCACCACAGTCCGGTCAGAGCGTGCAACGGGCAGGGCAGATACGTCGACGTCCGTGGGTCACGCACATGCAACAGCACCAACCCGCCGACAGCGGCGGCAGCCACGCCGAGGGGTGCGGCGATGCTGCGTCCCCGGGTCGGTGCCGTCATGTGCTCAGTCCATCACGGTTCGACGACAACAGTCGCCGTCATGTCCGGATGCGGGGTGCAGTGGTAGGTGAACGTGCCCGCGGTGTCGAAGGTGTGCGTGAACTGTCCGGTCTCCATCAGCGCGCTGCGGAACGAGTTATCGTCGGCGACCACGTTGTGGGCCATGCCGCGGTCGGCGAACACCCAGGTGACGGTGTCTCCCACCGAGATTGTCAGCGTTTTCGGCGAGTACATCCGATCGGCGACGGTCACCTGGTTCTCGGCGACAGGTTCGGCGGGTGCAGCCGGGGTGGTCGGGGTGGAGCAGGCAGTCAGGGCCGAGGTGATCATCAATGCCGCGAAAAGTCCGAATGCCTTCATGTATCCGACGGTACCCAAAGGGCTCATTCCCTCCGGCCGAGGATGTATTCGGCCGTCAGTGCGATCGAGCGGTCGGCGTCTCGGGTCAAGCCGTGCAAGGCGCGCGAGGCTGCCTGCCCCGGAATGCTCGCCAGCGCCTGCGTCACCCGCAGTCGCGACGGCGCATCTCGTGGCCCGTCCATCAGAGCCGCCACGATCGAGTCCGCGGAGCCCAGCATGCCCAGCGCATCGGCGGCA
The DNA here is from genome assembly GCF_022810385.1 of Rhodococcus sp. ARC_M12. Taxonomy (NCBI): domain Bacteria; kingdom Bacillati; phylum Actinomycetota; class Actinomycetes; order Mycobacteriales; family Nocardiaceae; genus Rhodococcus; species Rhodococcus sp. ARC_M12. The sequence continues at coordinate 1,463 of NZ_JALGQI010000019.1, forward strand.
TCCACATCGTTGGTGCCGTCGTGCACCATCTCGATCAGCGTCGGAACAGCATCGGCGATGCCTCGAGTCGCCAATTCCAGCGCAGCGACCCGCCTGACCTGCTCGTCGTCGTGAACCAGCGCCGCCCGCAGCACCTCGGTGGCCTCGGGATGCCGAATCTCGACGATGGTGTCCACAGCGCGGCGTCGTATCGCGGGGTCCGACGAGTTCAGACCTTCCCGGAGCGCCACCAGGGCGTCGCCCCCTGTTCGAGCGAGGGCCCACCGAAGCGCGCCCGCAACATTGGGCGCAGGCTCGCGCAGCACCGCTTCCGCCAACGCATCCGCCGGAATGGGTCGATCTCCGGCAGACGACAGCGCCGCCGCCTGCCGCTTCCCGGCGCTGACCGACTGCAGATCACCGAGCAGCGCGACGGTGCCGAGTACGTCCTCCCAGTCCTCCGGCCGCGGGTCGCCGATTCGACGCAACCGCGTGAGCAGGTCGGTATCTCGCGCGATGCGTTCCTCGGCTCGTGCCGCGAGCTCGTCGACGAGTCCCGACGCCGCGAAACTGGGATCGTCCAGCGCGCGACCGACGTCGTGCAGCGACAACCCGAGCGAACGCAGCGATTCGACGTGGAAGAGACGTCGAACATCCTCCGGGGCGTACTCGCGGTAGCCGGTGCTGCTGCGCGAGGTCGGGCGCACGAGCCCCAGCCTGTCGTAGTGCCGAAGCATGCGCGCACTGACACCCGAACGCCGAGCAACCTCACCGATCAGCATCTGTCCATCTCACCTCGTCGTGTCGGCTGCGCCAAGGGCATCGACTCGTGTGGCCTCGAAGACTGCGAACCCGGCGTCCGGATCTCGGAGCAGAGCCTCGGTGGCCAACGCGTGGACGCGAACGGCGACGTCTTTGCTCGACGCGGCCTCCCGCACCATAGGTTCGATCACCGATCCGAGCGCAACCAGCGCGCGACTGAGACTGCGCTGGACGTCGTGGCCACCTCGTCCGAGTTGGGTGGACAGCATCGTCGCCAATAATCCTTCACTTCCTGACTGCACCAGGACCACCGCGGCTCGCCATGCGCTGCGTGCCACCTCGTCGTCGGAATCGGAGATCAAGTCCTCGGTGATCACCGGCCACGCCGACGGATCCTTGATCTTGGACAACGTGTGCAACGCCTGGCTGCGAGCGAGTGGCCCTCCGGTGCGCACCTGATCGATCAGCCGCGGAACCGTCGACGACGCGGGAAGTCGAATCAGTGCCCACGTCAACATTTCTCGCACCTGAAAATCGGGTTCGACGGCACACCGTTGCAGCAGCGCGTCGAGGTACCGTGGATCCGGAGAAGTCCCGATGTCGAGTGCAGCCCGGAGGCGGGCCGACGGATTGCCGTGATGAAGTGCCTGGTTCATGACGGTCAGCCAAGACCTTGTCACTGTGTGAAGGTCAAGCCCGAGCCAACACATCCGCCAATGTTCGGTTCATCGTGTTCAATGCTCGCACCGCGCCCCGCAGCGGACCTGGCGCATTGGTAGAGGTGAGTAACACGTCCAATACCGTTGTCTCGGTGATTTTCTCGGGTGGATCGACGTGCTCCCCGGCGACCACTGCCTCCACCTGGCGTGCGGTGTCGCGCACCAGGGCCGCGGCGTCGCGCAGAGCCTGTGCAGTCTCGTCCGACGGAGCCGTCTGCGTATCGGCGCGGGAGGCGAGCACTCCGGCCCGGGCCAGTGCGTGCGCTGAACGGCTGCTGACGGCCAGCACCCGCAACAGGTGCTTCGCGCCACGTCTGCTGCGGGTGGTCGGCCCGAGCACGAGTGGCTTACCGGACATCAGAACGTCTTTCAACGCATTGTCGAGCGTCCGCGTCGACGCCACCAGATCGGTTGCACCTCCCGGCGCGAGAACCGATTCGACGCTCGATTCGATCAGCGCGTCCAACTGCTCGAGGTAGGTGTCGACGTTGCCCACCAGTGTCTTTCGGGTGCTCGTCGAGAAGATGAAGTAGGCCGACGCCATTCCGACGAGACCGCCGACGGCGGTTTCGATGATCCGAAGCTCGAGCACCTCGATACTGAACGTGCCCAGCAGCCCGTACAGCATCGCGAGCAGAATGGTCACGAAGAACGACAGCAGCGCATAGGCGACGGTCACCAGGTAGAACGCGAGGAATACGCAGACGACGATCAACACCAGTTGTACGGGTTGGTTACTGCCCACCAGTGCGGCGATCACCACCCCGGCGAGCACGCCCGCAATGGTTCCGAGAACGCGTTGGCCTGCCCGCGTGAGGATTTCACCCCGCGTCGACGCCCCCGTGAATACCAGGAAGGCCGTCAGCACCGCCCAATACCAGCGGTCGGGAGAGACGAGTTCGCCCAGCACAGTTGCGGCACTGGTGGCGACGGCCACTTGGATCGCGGCCTTGGTGCTGGGGTTCAGTCCGCTCGGCTCGTCCTTCGTGGCAGGTTCGGGGACGACTCGAGGACCCGCATCAACGGCAACCGCATTGGTCGTGATGTGATGAATCGCGATGTGCGACTGCACGGCTCGTTGCGCGGAGACCGTGGCGATGCCTGCGGGGGTCGACGGGTCGGCACGCTCGGCAGCCGTCGCGGCCAACCGGCGCGCCGCCCGAAGCTGTTCCGAGGACGGCGTGTTCTGCAGAACCGACCCGAGCGCCGTCGTCGCCTGCCCCAACGCTGTCGGCCACGGTTTGGCGGGATCGAGCGCCCACAGTGAGCTGACGAGCTGCTCGGTCGCGATCTGGGCGTCGAACACGCGGTGTGAGAGATCGATGCTGGTGACGCTGAGCAGCTGACCGGCGTCGTGCCGATCGAGCCAGTCGTCGATCATCAACGCGGTGTTGCCGAGCCGATCGAGCCTGCGGCGCACCAGGTTCAGGTCGCGACTCTCCCCTGCCGACGCTGCCTCGAGCACCGAGGCCGATACCGCCCGCATCGCGAACAGCAGCCGGCGCACCTCCACGACCGGCCGGTCCGGGAAAATGACGGCTCGCACGAACAACGCGATCGCCAGTCCGCCGAGGATCGCCGCGATCAACATCGGCAGTTGGCCCGGGGTTGCGCGCAGGAACAGCGCGAAAAAATACGAGATGAACGCGACCATCCCCAGCGCCGTGCCGCGAGGGCCGAACCGGCGCACCCACACTGCCGCGAACAGCACCGCGATGAATCCGACGTCGGCCACCTTGCCGAGCTCGGAGAGCAACGCCGCCAACGTCACTGCCGCCGACGCAGGCAGCGCCATCAGCGCGGTGGTGATGAGCCGACTGTGTTGGTCCTTGTCCTTCACCGCCGCCGACGCCTGCATCGCCACGACGGTTCCGAGCATCGCCACCGTCACCGGTTGGCCGATGGCCCGCGTGGTGAGCACCAGCGTCACCATCGCCAACAGCACCGTCAGCGTCGTCGCCGACGCACTGCGCAGCCGTACCTGCCCCGGATCCGAGGCGTCGAGGATTCGGGCGAGGCGCTTCATTCCCCCGATTCTGCGCTACGGCTCAGCCCCGTGCCGCCCGGATCGCCGGGGCCGACGAATGCGGAAGCAACCGACTCATGTCCGACGGCATGATCACCTCCACGGTCGCCGATTCGTCCAACCGATACGGCTGAGTGGAGATGATGCCCGCAAGGTGTTTGCGCAGCCGAGACATTTCGGCCCGCACGGTGATCGCACGGCCGTCGTCGCCGAAGAGATCGGCCGCCATCTGCGCCGCGGTCCGTCCTTGGCGATGGGTGGCGAGCAGGTACAGGATCTCGGCGTGCCGGGGCGTCGGCTCGTGGGTCCACTCCCCCACCTCGCTGCGCACTTCGATGCGAGGCTTCTGCGAACTGCGCAGGTCGATGCGAATTCGCGTCGATCCGACATCGGCGACGCCGGAATCCGTTGTGCTGGCGGGTCGGACGAGCCATCCACCGGGCAGGGGCTCGAAATCGCACACGCCGAGGGTCGGCAGCCAGAAGCGTCCCGTCGCGAGATCCTCGGGCAGCAGGATGCGATTGCGCAGTGCTACCGATTCGACGGCCGCGACCCAGCCGTTCGCGTCGACGGCCAGGGCCGGAGATTGCAGGCGCGCGAGCATCGGAGCGGCCACCGAACGCAGTCGATCGAGTGTGCTCCGATGAATCTCGCGCAGTTGAGATTCGGCCAACCGTGCGACGGCGTCGACCAGCGCAATGGTGGTGGGATGCACCGTCTTGGCCGGTCCGCTGACGTCGATGGCTCCCAGCACCCGGCCGGTCCGCGGGTCCCGGATCGGCGCTCCGGCGCACGTCCACGAATGATGGCTGCGCACATAGTGTTCGGCCGAGAAGATCTGCACCGCGCGCCCCGAGACCAGTGCCGTTCCGATGGCGTTGGTGCCCACCGAATCCTCGGCCCAGTTGGCACCCTCGACGAAGCCGAGGTTGTCGGCGCGGTCGAGTACGGCGGTCGATCCACTGCGCCACAGCACCCGGCCGTGCCGATCGGCGACGACGAGAATGTTGTCGCCGTCCTGCACCACCGATTCCAGGCCGCGGGCCAGATCGTCGAGGATGTCGAACAAACCCGATTCCCGACGCGTCAGCTCGAGGTCGGAGACATCCATCTGCGTTTCGGCGGGGTTGCCCAGTTCGGGGTCGATGCCCAACGTCTGCAATCGTCGCCACGAATCACCGATGACCTCGCGGGGCCGCGCGGGCGACTTGCCGCCGGTCATGGTGGCGTCGTACACGGCAGTGAGAATCTGCGCGTAGCGGCGCGGGTCTTCGCCGGCCGCCAGCGCAGGTTCGGGGCCTGTCGACTGCGTCATCACAGTCGATTGTGCTCCAGCTCACAGATCGACATCAACGGGGGTTACCGATAGACCAGACCACCGTCGATCAACGGTGCCTGGCCCGTCATGTAGTCCGAGTCGGGTCCGGCGAGATACGAGACGAACGCCGCCACGTCCTCCGGGGTCTGCGCGCGACCGAGGGCGATGCCGCCGACGAACTTGTCGTAGGTCTCGCCTTCCGCTGCGCCCGTCAACTCGGCGAAGCGCTTGTCGATGGTCACCCACATGTCGGTGCCGACAACGCCGGGGCAGTACGCGTTGACGGTGATGCCCTCGGCCGCGTACTCCTTGGCCGCAGCCTGAGTCAGGGCACGAACCGCGAATTTCGTTGCGCTGTAGACCCCGAGCATCGCGAACCCGTCGTGGCCGGCGATCGAGGACGCGTTGATGATCTTGCCCTTCTGGCCGAGCGCCTTGAATTTGGCTGCGGCAGCCTGAATTCCCCACAGCACGCCGTCGACGTTGACGGCCCAGATCTTCGCGACGTCCTCCGGCCGGACGTCGTCGAGCGGGGCCACTTGCGCGATGCCCGCATTGTTGACGATGACGTCGAACCCGCCCAGCGCCTCGTGGGTGTGTTCGACGGCCGCGAAGACCTGGTCGCGATCGCTGACGTCGGCCACGAATGTCGTTGCCTTCGAGCCTGTTCGACGCACCTCGTCGGCCACGCCGGAAATCTTGTCCTCGTTCAGGTCCGCAAGAGCGATGTCGTGACCGTCGTTCGCCAACCGCAACGCGATGGCCCGGCCGATACCCTGACCGGCGCCGGTCACCAACACCGCGCTCATGCCGATGCTCCAGCCGAAGGGTCCACCAGGACTTTCATTTTGGTTCCGGCGTGCAGCGCCTCGAACCCGTCGTCGATGACACCGTCGAGCGCGATCTTGTCCACCCACCCCGTCGTGTCGTAGTGGCCCTGGCTCATCAGATCGATGACGGCCTCGTAGTCGGCGGCGGTGTAACAGAGCGAGCCCTGGATGCGCGATTCGTTCATCACCAACTTCTGCAGCGGCGTGGTCAGGGGCTTTTCGTAGATCGCGACGCTGACGAGTGGCTTACGCGCACCGATGCAGCCGAGCGCGGCCTCGACGGCAGGTTGCACGCCGGCCGCGTCGTAGATGGCGTCGGCGCCCTTGCCATCGGTGAGGTCGGCGATGTAGGCCGGGATGTCGAGAGCCGTCGGATCGAGGGTCTTTGCGCCGAGGGCTTCGATCGAGGCTCGACGCGTCGGCGACGGTTCGACGACGTAGACGTTGTCGAGCCCCTTGCCGCGGAGCGCGAACCATAGCCCGATGCCGATGGGCCCGGCTCCGAAGACCATTGCGGTGTCCTCGGGCTTCGGATCTCCCAGTGTCGCAGCATGATAGGCGACCGACATCGGCTCGACGAGGGCTCCGAGTTCGAGCGAGACATTGTCGGGCAAGGCGTGAATCATGTCGGTGGGTACGACGGTGTATTCGGCCATTCCGCCGTCGGACATCAGTCCGTGGAAACCGATCTGCGCACAGATGTTGTAGTTGCCCGCCCGGCACGGCCCGCAGTGTCCGCAGCGGTAGAGCGGCTCGATGGCGACGCGGTCGCCCACCGCGATGCCGGTGACCCCCTTCCCGAGTTCGGTGACCGTGCCCGAGAACTCGTGCCCGAGTACCAGCGGCATCTCCTGACCGGTCAGCGGGTGCGGCGAGGTGGGGATGAAGATGGGTCCTGCGTAGTACTCGTGCAGGTCGGTTCCGCAGATTCCGTTGAACCCGACCTTGACCTTGACCTGCCCTTCACCGGGATGGGGCTCGGGAACGTCGGTGATCTCCACCTTGTTGGGGCCGTAATACACAGCTGCGCGCATCGGTTTTCACTCCTGACTGGATTGGATGCACACAGGTTTATGTGACCCGGAGCACAACCGCCAGGGTTGCAGTGCGTTGCAGTGCGCCGGCCGCAATGCAACCTCCCGCAACCCTGACGGTGGGGTGTGATTCAGCTCATAGTGACGGCGTCCACTGTCGCTCACACCGAAACGAGCAGTCCATGACCGCAACCGCAGACCGCCCACTGAGCAAGTCGAAAATCGCTCGCTCACAGGGCAACTGGATCTTGTTCGGAGTCGCCAACCTCGCCGTCGTGGCGGCCGTGTCGCTTGCGACGTGGTACCTGCTGGCAGACCCGACCACCAGTCCATGGAACTTCTATCCCCTCCCCTTCAACGCCGCGCTGTTCTGGGCAATTCTGTTCATCGTGTTCATCGGATTCGATTGCGAATTCGCCGGATTCGACTCGCTGAAGCAACCGATGCGCGGGCTCGCCATCCTGGCCTCGACGGCAGTGTCCGCCGTTGCCGTCACCTGGATCCTCGGCAGCGGCCTCGGTGCGCTGTATCCGGATTTCGCCGGCACTCGGGAGGGCGGCCTCGGCTACTTCGCCGGAGCTCTGTTCGTGCTGTTCGGATTCGGAACCTGGGTCATGGTGGTCCTCAACTGGCAGCACTGGCCGTGGACCGTACTGCGCATGAAGCAACCCCTGATCGGGCTTTGCGAGATCGCCTTCGTCGCCGTGCCGACTCTGGCGCTGTATTTCGTGTTCGGACTGCCCTCGGTCTCGCTCTCGGCCACCGATCCGCTGATGTCCGTCGACACCGCACTCGGCTGGTTCTACTCCATCGTCGTCTCGGTGATCCTCACCGGCCAGACCCTCGACAACTGGCCGTGGAAACTGGCCGGCGGCGGCGGACGGACCGCCCTGGCGGCGACGGTCGGCAACGCGGTTCTCGGCACCGCGATCTACTTCCTCATGGTCCCGCTGGCGAAACTCCTGGTCGGCTCGGACGCCACCGCCGAGCTCGGCTCCGTCATCGACCAGTTCCCAGCACAGATCGGAGTCTGCTGGGCCTTCTGGATGATTTTCTGGGCGAACGGCTTCGGCAATCGCTTCCCCGCGGCGGGACGAGCGGTGCTGACCTTCGCCTTGGCCATCGGCACGTTCCTGGCCTACTACTTCGTCGTCGCGGAGCACGTCCTGCACGAGCCCGTCGTGGCGGCAGGTATCTCCGGGAACGCTCTCGGGTTCATCGACTGGCTGGTGCTGTGGACGTTGATCTACGTCGTCGGATTCCAGTCGTTGGGGTTGAAGAAGCTGTCACCGGCATGAACCGCTGCAACGCATTGCAACTCTCGACCCAGCACCACGAACGGAGTGTGCTGGGTCACATACACGGCACCACGAATTGCTTAGGAGTTTTCATGACCCAGACCATCGAGCCCGACTCGATCACCCGCACGCACACCCCGCAGGAACGGGTCGACGCCTGGTTGTCGAACTTCGAGGACGCCCTGGTCGCGAGAGACATCCCTCGGGTTGCCGGCATGTTCGCCGTCAGCAGCTTCTGGCGCGATCTCGTCACCTTCACCTGGAATCTGAAGACGGTAGAGGGGCGCGACGGCGTTTCCGACATGCTCTCCGAGCGGCTCGACGACACCGACCCGACGGGTTTTCACACCACCGAGACCCCTGACGAGGCGGACGGCGTCGTCTCGGCGTGGATCGAGTTCGAGACCGCGACGAGCCGCGGCAAGGGACACCTGCGCCTGACCGTGGACGCCGACACGGGAGAAGACGTGGCCTGGACTCTGCTGACCACGATGCAGGAACTCAAGGGCCACGAGGAGCGGCAGGGCGCGTCGCGCATCAAGGGTGCGGTGCACGGCTCGAATGCCGACACCCAGAACTGGGCCGAGAAGAAGGAGATCGAGGAGAAGGAGCTCGGCTACAGCGTGCAGCCGTACGCCCTCGTCGTCGGCGGCGGTCAGGGCGGCATCGCTCTGGGCGCGAGGTTCCGGCAACTGGGTGTGCCGGCGATCGTCGTCGACCGGGCCGAACGCCCCGGCGACCAGTGGCGCGGGCGCTACAAGTCTCTGTGCCTGCACGACCCGGTCTGGTACGACCACCTCCCATACCTACCGTTCCCGCCGAACTGGCCGGTGTTCGCGCCGAAGGACAAGATCGGCGACTGGCTCGAGATGTACACCAAGGTCATGGAGGTGCCGTACTGGAGCAAGACCACTGCGAAATCCGCCACCTACGACGAAACCGCCAAGGAGTGGACCGTCGTCGTGGACCGCGACGGCGAAGAAGTGATTCTGCGGCCCAAACAGTTGGTGATGGCCACCGGAATGTCCGGCAAGAAGAACGTGCCGAACTTCCCCGGCATGGACGAATTCGAGGGCGAGCAGCATCATTCCAGCGAACACCCCGGTCCCGACGCCTATGTCGGCAAGCGCGTCGTGGTGGTCGGCTCCAACAATTCCGCGCACGACATCTGCAAGGCACTGTACGAGACCGGCGTCGACGTGACGATGCTGCAGCGCTCGTCCACGCACATCGTCAAGTCCGATTCGCTGTGTGAGATCGCGCTCGGCGATCTGTACTCCGAGCGGGCCGTCGAGTCCGGAATGACCACGAACAAAGCCGATCTGACGTTCGCGTCGCTGCCGTACCGCATCATGCACGAGTTCCAGATTCCGGTGTATCAGCAGATCGCGGAGCAGGACAAGGACTTCTACGATCGGCTCCAGAAGGCCGGCTTCCAACTCGACTTCGGTGACGACGGCTCGGGCCTGTTCATGAAGTACCTGCGGCGAGGCTCAGGCTACTACATCGACGTGGGCGCATCCGAGCTGGTCGCGGACGGCAAGATCAAACTCGTTGCCGGACAAGTCGATCGGATCAGCAAGACCGGGGTGGTCCTCGACGACGGAACCGAGCTCCCGGCCGATCTCATCGTCTACGCCACCGGCTACGGTTCGATGAACGGCTGGGTCGCCGATCTGATCGATCAGGAGACCGCGGACAAGGTCGGCAAGTGCTGGGGCCTCGGCTCGAACACCACCAAGGATCCCGGTCCGTGGGAGGGCGAACAGCGCAACATGTGGAAGCCGACGCAGCAGGAGAACTTCTGGTTCCACGGCGGCAATCTGCACCAGTCCCGGCACTATTCGCTCTACCTCGCACTGCAGATCAAGGCGCGCTACGAGGGTATCGACACCCCGGTCTACGGGCTGCAGGAGGTGCATCACCTGCGGTGACCCATGTGAGTGGAACTTCGTAGCAGGCTACGAAGTTCCACTCACGTGCGGCGAAGCCGCTCTACTCGTACAGGTCGATTGCCTGAGCCTTCTTGATCAGCGCATCCTCGGATCGCACCTGGGCGAGGTTGACGACTCGGGTCGGCAGCACCGAGGAGTACAGCCAATCCGTCGCCACTCGCACTCGCGCGGAGACCGTCGGCAACGCATACAGGTGGTAGCCGCGGGCGACGAACTTCGCCACAGGTCCGGTCAGCGGAATTCCGAGAGGCTTTGCGACACCGTCGAATCCACCGAGATCGGCGACGAGCCCCAAGTCCTTGTGCTTGTACGGACGCGCCTGCCCGACGCCGAGTGACGCCGCGACGTTGCGTGCGACGGCAACGCCCTGACGCTGCGCGTGCTGAGCCGTCGGTGGTGTGGGCTTCGACGGGTCGGCAGCGAGGTCAGGAACTGCGGCCGCGTCGCCGATCGCCCAGACATCCGGTACCTCGGGGACGGTCATGTCCGCGCCGACGACGAGGCGCCCGCCCACAGTGGGCAGACCCAGCTGCGCGATGAGCGGGCTCGCCGCGACGCCTGCGCCCCAGACGAGGGTTCGCGACGGGATGACCTCGTCGTCGGTGAGCGTCACCGACGTTGCGGTCGCGGAGGCCACCGACACACCCAGCCGAACGTCGACGCCGCGTTCGGCGAGCACGGCGAGGGCCTCCTTGCCGAGTCGCTCACCGAGCTCGGGAAGTACCGCATCGGCCACATCGACGAGCACCCAGCGCACCTCCTCGGGATCGACGCTCGCCCACCGAGATGCGATACCGCGAACCCAATTCTGCATCTGCGCAACGAATTCGGTGCCCGTGTAGCCCGCACCCACCGCGACGACCGTCAACCGCTCCGCGCGTTCGCTCCGGCCTTCCGGGGTATCGGGCAGGGCATCCGCCGCGTCGAGTTGGGCCAGCACGTGGTTGCGGATGTAGACGGCCTCACTCAAGGTCTTCAGACCGTACGCGTGCTCGTCGACGCCGGGGATGTCGAACTGCTTGGTCACCGACCCCGGCGCGAGAATCAGCTTGTCCCACTCCAGCGTCGAGTCACCGTCCGGACCGGTCACCGTCAACTCGCGGGCCTCGAAATCGACGGTCGTGACGTGACCGAGAACCAACCTGGCGCGCGGCAGTGCCTGACGGGTCGAGACGGCGATATCCCGAGGATCGAGCACGCCGGTCGCGACCTCGGGCAGCAGCGGACTGTAGAGCAGGTAGTCGGTGGGGGCCACCAACGTCAGCACGGCGCGATCCGGCCCCAGCAGCTTCGCGAGCCTCTGCAGAGCATTGAAGCCGCCGAAGCCGCCACCGACCACCACGACGCGAGCAGGCCGCACGGGGACCGGAGAACTCGTACCGCCACCGGGAAGGAATCTGCGCATATCCGAGATTAACCCGCCTGCGAGCCACCTCGCAGACGACGTTCGGAGGTTGTAGCAGGAAGCTCAGCGCACCCCGTCCCACACCGCACGCGTTTCGGGTCTCGGATCGAGGACGACGCCCGGCTCGTTTCCGAACATCATCACCGCACGGTCGGTGCCGTACCGGTCCCAGCCGGGAGCGCCGTCGCGCACGAAGTCGACCCAGGCGCGATGCATCTCGTCGGCCACCTGCTGCGGCGGATTCGGCCCCGTGATGCGCGCGGTCTCGGGCTTGTGCAACATGTCGAACACGAACGGGATCTCGAGTGCGTGACAGGCCCCGAGTGCCCCGTCGAACAGCGACGAACGCCACGTGAATTCGTAGACGAAGGCGTTTCCGGAACGGGCCTCGACCAGGCGTGTGGCCGGGATGCGGAAGAACCAGTCGGTCATGACGGCGATCATCAGCTCGCCGGCCGAGGCGTCGGGTAGCTGTTCGCGGTACCGGTCCAGCGCCGACGCGTCGGCCCGGTACCCGGCGAGAACCATCTTCACGTAGTCCTCGGTGAGGTGCGGGACTATTCCGGCCGGGACGATGAAGAACGCATGCTCCTCACTGGTGGTGCCGATCAACACGTCCACCTGCGAGCTCGCGCCGTCGCCGATGCGCGAAAAGGGCTGCGCCGGAACCACATCACCGTCGATGTACGGCTCGAAGGCCATCACGTTCAGGGCGAGCTCACCCCATGCTCCGGTCGGGGCCTCGGCCGTGATGCGATCGGACAGTTCGCGTTGGGCGTCCACCAACGCGTCCACCGGTACCGAACCCAGCCCGTCGACCGACGCCTCGACACCGAGCGAGGCCGCCAATGCAGCGGAGACCTTCGCGGCCGTCTCGGCGGTGATGACGTGGTGGCCGGCTCCACTCTGCAGAATTGCCCGTGCGAAGAGCCCGTCGGCGCGCGGCATCGACATCAGGGTGCCGACGCTCATCGCGCCCGCGGACTCCCCCGCGATGGTCACCCGCGCAGGGTCGCCCCCGTAGGAGGCGATGTGGTCACGCACCCATTCGAGGGCCGCGACCTGGTCCAGCATCCCCCGGTTGGCCGGGGCGCCGTCGATCAGCGCGAAACCGTCGACACCGAGTCGGTAGTTGATCACCACGGCCACGACGCCGTCTCGTGCGAAGGCCGAACCGTCGTAGGTGGGAATAGCGTTGCTGCCGTTGACGAATGCACCGCCGTGAATCCAGACGAACACCGGTGCCGATCCACCGATATCGGGGGTGAAGACGTTGACGTTCAGGCAGTCGTCACCGGGTACGACGGGCTCGCTCAGGATCTCACTGGTCGGCGGCCGGTATCCCACCTTGGGGACGGTGGCCCCGAGCTCGAGAGCGTCGCGAACCCCGCCCCACGTGGGCGGCGGCGACGGTGCCTGGAATCGACGGGGCCCGAACGGGGCCTCGGCGTACGGCACTCCGAGGAACGAGGTGATGCCGGCACCGGTCCGACCGCGAACCTGGCCCTGAGGTGTATCGACGGTGATCGTGTCCATACCTCATTACTACCCTGTTCGGATCGGACCGACGCCCTCAGGCGGTCAGACCAGTCGCGCTTCCGGCGAACCGGTCTTGCCCGCGTCGCGCTCCACGGAATCGCCGAGTGCATCGTCGATCTTCGCGAGTACGTCGGCGTCGAGCGTCACCTCGGAGGCCTTGACGTTCTCGGCGATCTGCTCGGGGCGCGAGGCTCCGACGAGCGCTGCCGCGATGTTGTCGTTGGCCAGTACCCAGGCAACGGCCAACTGCGCCATGGTGATTCCCAGGTCGTCGGCAATGGGCTTCAGTTGCTGCACCCGGGTGAGCGTCTGATCGTCGAGGTAGCGCTCGATCATCTTGTCGCCGCCCTTGTCGTCCGTGGCGCGCGACCCGTCGGGCAGCGGTTGGCCGGGAAGGTACTTGCCGGTGAGCACACCCTGCGCGATGGGCGACCAAACGATCTGCGAGATGCCCAGTTCCTTCGACGTGGGGATCACCTGATCCTCGATGACGCGCCACAGTGCCGAGTACTGCGGCTGATTCGAGATGATCGAGAAGCCGTTCTGACGGGCGAGTTCCTGCCCGGCGCGCAGCTGATCGGCGGTCCATTCGGAGGCGCCGATGTAGAGCGCCTTGCCTTGGCGGACGACGTCACCGAACGCGGCGATGGTCTCCTCCAGCGGGGTCTCGACGTCGTAGCGATGGGCCTGGTAGAGGTCAACGTAGTCGGTGCCGAGTCGACGAAGGGACGCGTCGATGCCTTCGCGGATGTGTTTGCGTGAGAGTCCGGTGTCGTTGGGGCCCTTGGGCCCGACGGGGAAGTAGACCTTGGTGAAGATCTCGAGCGATTCCCGACGCTCCCCTTTCAGCGCGTCACCGAGCACCGTTTCCGCCGCTCCGTTGGCGTAGACGTCCGCGGTGTCGAAGGTGGTGATGCCTGCGTCGAGTGCAGCACGTACGCATTGGGTCGCGATGTCGTTCTCCACCTGCGATCCGTGGGTCAACCAGTTGCCGTAGGTGATCTCCGAAATCTTCAGTCCGCTGTGTCCGAGGTATCTGTAAGCCATGAAGAAAACGGTACTCCGATGATTTCGCGGTCGGCTGCTGGTCTACTCGGGTATGACACTTCGCGTACACAATCTGTCGGTCTCGCTCGACGGCTTCGCCGCCGGTCCCGATCAGAGCCAGGACAACCCCATGGGGGTCGACGGCATGGCGCTGCACCAGTGGGTGTTCGCCGACCGGTCCGACACCGAACACCCCGACGCCGATCAACGGATGCTCGACCTCGGCACCGAGAACATCGGCGCAACGATCATGGGCCGCAACATGTTCGGCCCGATTCGCGGCGAGTGGCCGGATTACGGTTGGCGCGGCTGGTGGGGCGAGGAGCCGCCCTACCACCACCCGGTGTTCGTGCTGACCCACCATCCGCGGCCGCCACTGGAGATGGTCGGCACCACGTTCCACTTCACCGACGATCCCATCGAGGCCGTGCTCGATCGTGCCCACGAGGCCGCGTCGGGCAAAGACGTGCGCCTCGGCGGCGGGGCGTCGACGGTGCGGCAGTACCTGAAAGCAGGGCTCGTCGATCACCTTCATCTGGCGGTCTCGCCGGTGATTCTCGGAGCCGGTGAACCGATCTACGACGGCTGGGACGTCTCGACATTCGAGCGAACGGAGACGGTCGGATCCGACCAGGTCCTACACGTCGTCTACCGCGCAGTCCGGTAGCGGTTCAGACCCCAGATCCCGACGCCTGCGAGCACGACCGTTGCGAATGCGCCACCCGTCGAGAGCCACGTTTCCGGCCAGGACGTGTCCGTGAGTGCAGAAGTCAGTGGCGTGTACGCCGTCCAGCCGTAGGTGACGACCATCGGCACGGTGATCGCCACCGGCACCGCGAGGCCGAGGGTCGCAGGCGTCGGGTCGGCCGGTGTGCACGCCACGTAGAGATACGCAGCGGCGGCCGGGAAGACCACCAGACTCGCCACATAGTGAACGTTGTCCAGCGGCGGCTGCTCGAACAGTGCCGTCGCGCAGACGACCGCCAGAAGTGCGATACCGACCATCGAACGGCCCCACCGCAATCCGAGTGCGGCACCGGCCGCAACCGACACTGCAATGACGGCTACGAGTCCGAGTGTCCAGACCCGGGCCGAGACACTGATACCCACCCCCGACGTGGTGGTCGAGGTGAGCAACACGGCTGTTCCGGCGAGAACGACGATGCCGCCCCGACCGGGTAGCAGGCCGGCCGCCGCGAACAACACGGGTACGGCGAGGAGGCCGAAATACCAGCGACCGCCGAACCCGTATTCGCTCTGGAACATGTTGAACACGAACACCACATTGATCAGCAGCCCACCGATCGCGATCAGCAGTGTCGCCCAGATGGTGCGGATGTCGCGGTCGGGTGGTGGGATCGCGGCCTGGTCTTCGTTGCGCGCTGCCCACGCCACTGCCAACACGACCAGTACGCAGAGCACCGACACGACCACCGGTGTGCCCATATCGGATTCGGTGAGGTAGTCGGCGTAGCGCCGTGGAACATCGGCGTAATGCAAGGCCTCGACCGCACCGGCGCTGAGCAGTCCGAGAAGGAACGACCCGGCCAGCAGCGCCTGACGAACTCGTTCACGATTCGCCCGTACCGCACTGCATCCCAACAGAACTCCTCCTGCTATCACCTCGGCGATGTCGGATTGGAACAGCAGGGCAGAGCCGCCGATGACGACAGCAGCGGCGATGGACAGTCCGGCCAGAATGCGGTGCCGACGAACGACCATCGCCGTACCCGACGCCAGAATCAGTGCGAGCGCAACTCCCACGCCGGCACTGGAGAACAACGCGCCGAAGCTGGTGCCGCCGAGTGTGTCGATGCCGTCGGACTGTATCGACAAGCCGGCCAGCAATCCGGTCAGAAGTACCCCGAGCCCAACCATGCCCGAATTATGCACTGCCGCCCCGATAGTCACGGGATGCCGCGAGGATCCTGTCGAGGGTGGCGGCGAAGGCGCGCAGTTCGCTCTCTCCCACGGCGGCTCCCACGGCATCGGACCACGCGTGCTGCGCATCTCGCAGCTCTGCAACGGTGTCGCGTCCCTTGGGGGTGGGTTCCAACAGTTTTGCACGCTTGTGGTTCGGGTTGTGGATGTACACGGCCCAACCCCTGTCCACCAACAGATTTGCCGTCCGCTGTACGCTCTGCCGCGCCAACCCCAGCCCGACGCGGCGCGCGATGTCGGCCACGGTGAGGGGCTCGTCGAGGGTGGCCCCCAGGACCTGCCACCACGCCGGAGTCAGACCTGTCGGCTCGGTGATGTCGTGTGCGGCGGCGAGAAATTCACCGTTGAGCTCGAAGACGGGCAACACCAGGGCCGTGAGCGCATCACCCTCCGGAGTGCGCTGGCTCATGCGCCCGCCAGCTGGTCGTAGTACTTGCGTTCCCCCGTCGTGTAGAGGCCGTACCAGGCATCGACCACGGGTTGGGGAAACACGTTCAACCGCTCGAACACGAGCTTCGCGAACTCCAACGGGCTCACGCCACCTGCGGTGATCACGGTGCCATCAGTGACCGCTTTTTCGTCCCGGTAGTGCTCCGCTCCACGGTATTCGGTTGCCTGCGTGAGGAACTCGGCGGCATTCGAGGTGTGCGGCCGGTCATCGAGCAGTCCGGCCCGGGCCACACCCAACGTTGCCCCGCAGATCGCCGCGATCGGAGTGCCCGCCGCAACGAGTTCGGCGGCAAGCCTCAGCACCGCATCGTGACCGGAGTCCCAACTGGGCGCGCCGGGCAGAATCAGGGCATCGAGGGCCGGGAGGTCGGGTACGGCAGCGTCGGGAGTGATGCGCAATCCGCCCATCGTCGTGACGGCCTCCCCCGTCTCCGATGCGATGATCAGCCGGTTCGCGTCCTGGTCCCGCTCGCGAGCCATGGCCAGGCCCGCGGTGAGGTATCCGTATTCCCAGTCGGCCATGGTGTCGGTGGCGTACAGAGCGATCGTTGTCATGTCGAACCTCCAGAATTTGACAGTGTGCTGTCACTTTGCACTCATGACAGTGCACTGTCAATACATCACTGCCCGATCGGACAGGTTCTGTCGAAACGCGCGTCGAACCGGGCAGTCGGCGCTACCGTCGGAGCACAAGCTAGCGTCGGCCAACGGAGGTACGCGCGATGCACAGCGGTGCCGAGAAGCTCCGAGATTCCATCGCCAAGTCCTGGCAACGGTCGGCGCAGAGCGGTCTCGCACCGGCGGACACCCTGGAGCAGGCGAGTCTTCGTGACGTCGACCGTCGCAGCCGCCTCCTCGCCGCGGCAAACCCCATCCTCGATCGGATGGAGAGCGTGCTCGACGGCTCCGGGTACTGCGTCCTGCTCGCGGATCGCGATGCCCGGCTGGTCGATCTCCGTTTCGGAACCCATTCGCTACGAGATGCAGTGTCCTCGGTCGGCGCGGTCGTCGGCCGGTCGTTCACCGAACAGGCATCGGGCACCAATTCGATCTCGACGAGCTTCGAGATGCGCGCACCCTGTGCCGTACGTGCCGAGGAGCACTACATCGAGTCGATGAAGACCTTCAGTTGCTACGGCCACCCCCTGATCCACCCCGTCACACGCCGCATCGAGGGCGTCCTCGACATCACCTTCCTGGCCTCCGGTGACAACCCGCTACTCGAACCGATGCTCGTTCATGCCGCACAGGACATTCAGGGCCGGCTCCTCGAAGAGACCCGCTCCGGTGAACATCGACTGTTCCAGGCATTTCAGTACGCGTCCTCACAGCGTCGCGGTGCGCCGGTCATCGCGATCGCCGACGAGATTCTGCTCGAAAACACCAGCGCTGCAGCAATGATCGACACAGTCGATCATTCCGCACTGCGCGCGCTCACCGACGATTCGATCCGGCGCAGTGGCGTCGTACACGATGTGATCCTCAATTCCGGACTGCACGCGACCGTGCGCTGGGAGCGTCCGGTATCGGCCGCTGGAATCGTCATCGAGATCGATCCTCACGACACCGTGCGCACCCCTCTTCCCGCTCCGAAGATCCGAAAGCCGTTGTGCGTCATCGGTGAACCCGGAACCGGAAAATCGACCACCCTCGCCCGACTGACAGCAACGACGTCACCGCACTGGTTCGACGCCGCAGATCTGGTGACGACGACCCCGGCCGTGTGGTTGACAGCCGTCGAGCATCAGGTCGAGGCCGCACACGATGTGGTGATCAAGAACGTGCACTTTCTCCCAGGTCCGGTGGCGAACCGGTTGCATTCGACTCTGTCGTCAGCCCGCGGGTGGTATGCGTTGTCGAGTTCGGCCGCCGACTCGGCCGAACTCGAACACCGCCAACTCCTGTCGCTGTGCGCCGACACCATCGAGCTTGCCCCGTTGCGATCTCGCCGACACGAAATCCCGGACCTGGTCCGCGCCATCATGGCCGAGTTGGAGTCCCGCGCGCACTTCACGCCTGCGGCGTTGTCGGCGCTGATCGACTACGACTGGCCGGGCAACATCGGCGAACTTCGAGCCGAGGTCACCGAGGCCGCATCGCGTAGATCCGTCGGAGACATCACCGAACGGGAACTGGTCAGACCGCGCAAGAACGCGTCGACGACTCGGATGAGCACGCTCGACACCGCGATGCGCGACGCCATCGTGCACGAGTTGGCGCGGCAGGGCGGCAACAAGCGCACGACGGCGGAAAGCCTGGGAATCAGTCGGACCACCCTGTACAAGCGGATGCGCGAGTTCGGCATCCTCGGCTGAGGTTGTCCACTTTCTGAACACTCGGCATCCGTGATCGGGGTCACACTCGTATGCATGGATGCACACACGACAACACGAGAGCAGCTCGACGCACAGTCGCTCTTCATCGGCGGCGAGTGGGTGGAACCCAGCTCGTCCGCCCGCATCGAAGTCCGTTCGGCAAGTAGCGAAGAACGCATCGGATCGGTACCCGAGGCACAGGAAGCCGACGTCGATGCGGCGGTGGCCGCTGCCCGCCGCGCATTCGAGGACCCCAGCGGTTGGAGCCGGTGGGAGCCCTCGAAGCGCGCCGACGCGATGGATCGACTCGCCGACGAGTACGAGAAGCGAGGCGACCAACTCGCCCGACTCGTGGCGGCGCAGAACGGCATGCCGATCTCCATTGCGGAGCAACTCGAAGGCGGCTTCCCAGTCGCCGTGATGCGGTACTTCTCGGGCCTCACGCGAACCGCGCAGTTCGAAGAATCTCACCCCCACCTGATGGGCGGGACGACGACGGTTCGACGCGAGCCGATCGGCGTCGTCGGTGCCATCGCACCGTGGAATTTCCCGCAGACTCTGGCCGCGTTCAAGTACGCACCGGCCCTCGCAGCCGGCTGCACCGTCGTCCTCAAGCCGTCTCCCGAGACGGTGCTCGACTCGGTTGTGTTGGCGGAGGCCATCATTGCCGCTGGGTTGCCGCCCGGCGTCATCAACATCGTTCCCGGTGGCCGTGAGATCGGTGCCCATCTGGTCTCGCATCGAGGCATCGACAAGGTCGCGTTCACCGGCTCCACCGCAGCCGGGCGGTCCATCGCCGAAACATGTGGCCGCCTGTTGCGCCCGGTGACTCTCGAACTGGGCGGCAAGTCGGCGTCGATCATCCTCGACGACGCGAATCTCGATCTCGCCGAGATCGGCGAGAACCTGTTCGGTGCAACGTTTCTCAACAACGGTCAGACATGCTTCCTCGGTACCCGCGTCCTCGCGCCGCGCTCCCGCTACGACGAGGTGGTCGGCATGATGGAAGCGTTCGCGAATTCACTGGCCGTCGGCGACGCGCTCGACCCGGCCACCCAGATCGGCCCGATGGCCAGCGAGCGGCAGCGCGATCGCGTCGAGGGCTACATCGCGAAAGGCAGCGGCGACGGCGCTCGGCTCGTCACCGGCGGCGGTAGACCCGCAGACCTCGATCGCGGCTGGTTCGTTCAACCGACGATCTTCGCCGACGTCGACAACAACCACACCATCGCGCAGGAAGAGATCTTCGGGCCCGTCCTGTCGATCATCCCGTACGGCGACGAAGCCGAGGCGATCAGCATTGCCAACGACTCCGATTTCGGGCTCGGCGGATCCGTCTGGACCGCCGACGGCGAGCGAGGTTTCGACGTGGCCAAACGAATTCACACCGGAACCATCGGCATCAACCACTACATGGTGGATCCCTCGTCCCCGTTCGGCGGGGTCAAGGACAGCGGAATCGGGCGCGAGCTCGGGCCCGACGCCATCGGCAATTTCCAACACGTCAAATCCATCTACCGCTGAATCGAACTCAGGAGAATCTCTGTGAAGACCAAAGCAGCAGTACTGTTCGAGCCGCACAAGCCGTTCGAGATCATCGAACTCGACATGGACGGCCCCGGCCCCGGTGAAGTCCTGATCAAGTATGTCGCAGCAGGACTGTGTCATTCGGATCTACATCTGCTCGACGGCGACCTGCCACCACGCTTCCCCATCGTCGGCGGCCACGAGGGCTCCGGCATCATCGAGGAAGTCGGTCCCGGCGTAACCAAGGTCAAGCCCGGCGATCATGTCGTCTGTTCCTTCATCCCGAACTGCGGCACCTGCCGCTATTGCTCGACGGGCCGACAGAACCTGTGCGACATGGGCGCAACGATCCTCGAGGGCTGCATGCCCGACGGCACGTTCCGTCGCCGCGACAGCAAGGGCACCGAATTCGGAGCGATGTGCATGCTCGGTACCTTCTCCGAGCGCGCCACCATCTCCCAGCATTCCGTCGTCAAGATCGACGACTGGTTGCCCTTGGAGACAGCAGTTCTCGTGGGCTGCGGCGTTCCGTCCGGCTGGGGCACCGCCGTGTACGCGGGCGGTGTACGCGCAGGTGACTCGGTGATCATCTACGGCATCGGCGGCCTCGGCATCAATGCCGTTCAGGGAGCAGTACATTCGGGTGCGAAGCATGTACTCGTCGTGGATCCACTCGAGTTCAAGCGCAACCAGGCACTGAAGTTCGGTGCGACTCACGCGTTCGCGGATGCCGCGTCGGCCCAGGAGAAGTTGACCGAACTCACGTGGGGCCAGGGAGCGGACCAGGCTCTGATTCTGGTCGGAACCGTCGACGAGGAGGTCGTGCAGGCCGCGACCGCGGCAATCGGTAAGGGCGGCACCGTCGTCATCACCGGTCTTGCAGATCCCGAGAAGCTGACGGTGCACGTGTCCGGCACGGATCTGACGTTGAATCAGAAAACGATCAAGGGCACGCTCTTCGGGTCGGCGAACCCGCAGTACGACATCGTGCGCTTGCTACGCCTGTACGACGCCGGGCAACTCAAGCTCGACGAGCTGATCACCTCGACCTACTCCCTCGAACAGGTCAACGAGGGCTACCAGGACCTCCGTGACGGCAAGAACATGCGCGGGGTGATTCATTTCTGAAACACGCTGCGGCAGTAATGCGGTCGAGTGCGCTGGATGGCACTCGACCGCACCGTCGTGTGCGGGACGTCGTCGCTGATGCTGCCGTACATCCGACTGCACGGACGATGGTCATTCGATAGCAATCCAGTCGACCGGCAGCACTCGCGTTGCCCGAGCGCGCGGATCCACCTCGTCCAGATAGATCCGGCATGCCTCGTGATAGCGCTGATCGAAGGCCCGACCTGCCGCCTCCGGGCCACCGAGCGCCTCCGCATCCCTGTCGATACCGCGGGCCCGTGCGACGTCCATGGGAGTGTCGACGAAGACCGTGTAGTCCCAGTAGTCGGGCAGCGGCGGCCGATGCAGAAACGTTCCGTCCACCACCACGATCGCATCGGCCGACACCGGTTCGAGCGGATCATCGACCGCCTCATCTGTCGCCAGATCGATGATCCGACGCCGAATCGCACCGCTTCCGTTCGGTCCCAACGGAATCAGGACGTGTTCACGTAGCGCGTCGAAGTCGTATGCATCCCGGTAGTAGCCGAGAGCCGACGCTCGCCCCTGCCGATACCGGTGGACGCGACGGTGATGAAAGCCGTCCATCGTCACATGCACGGCTGGGCGCCCGTGCGCCGCAACGGCAGCCACCAGCCATCGCGCGCAGGTGGACTTTCCCGCAGCCGTCACTCCGTCGATCGCCACCCGTAGCGGATGCCCCGGATCCCGGGAGAGCACGTCCCGCACCATGTCATCGACGACGTTCATGGGTCGAGGGTAGTCGATCGGCGTACTCAACCAAGTGGTTGACTACGGTCGGTGAGCGGCCTATTCTCGGCAACAACACACAGCGAGGAACCTCATGAACGATCGAACAGAGCAGCTCAACAGAACGTTTGCGGCGCTGGCCGATCCCACTCGACGTGACATCGTCGCCCGGCTCGCCGGCGGTGACGCGAACGTCAGCGAATTGGCCGAGCCGTACGAGATGAGCCTGCAAGCGGTGTCCAAGCACGTGAAAGTGCTCGAGGACGCCGGATTGGTCACGCGTAGCAGGGACGCGCAGCGTCGGCCGGTGCATCTCGATGCCGAGGTGTTCGGCCTGATGGCGAAATGGATCGAGCGCTATCGCCAGGAAGCCGAGCAGCGATATCGACGCCTCGACGCCTTGCTGGACGGCATCGCAGAGGACAAGAGCACCGAGACGAAGGAAGTGTCATGACTACACCCGAAACCGAGATCGTTGCGGACGAGAAAGTACCCACGATCGAGATCGTCCGAGAGTTCGACGCGACGCCGGAGCGGGTGTTTCGCGCTCACATCGACCCCGAACTGTACCGACAGTGGGTGGGCCCCAGATCGTTGACCACGCGAATCATCAAGTGGGAGGGACACACCGGAGGTGCCTGGGCGTTCGCCAACGACCGGGACGGTGAGGAGATCGCGGCCTTCTTCGGCAGCTTTCACGAAGTGCGGCCGAACGAGCGGATCGTGTGGACCTTCACCTGGGAGGGTGCACCGGATTCGGTTGCGCTCGAGACGCTCACTTTCGAGCGTCGAGGCGACGGCGGTACGCGGCTGAGAGTGACGAGTGCATTCTCGGACTTCGCTTCTCGCGACGGCATGCTGTCGAGTGGCATGGACGTCGGTGTGAAGGAGGGCTACGACAAGCTCGACGAACTCCTCCAGCAGCACACCGGTCCGGCCCAGCAGCACGCACAGGACGCGGCAAGGTTCTCCGCATTGGTCGGGTCCGCATCGCCCGAGGACTGGTCCCGCCCGAGCCCGGTATCGGGCTGGGCCGCAGTCGATGTCGTGAAGCACCTGATCGAATGGTCTCGCGGCTTTCTTGCAGGCGGCGCAGGAATCGAGTTCGAGACCCTCGACATCGAGGCCGACCCAGCCGCAGCCTGGACACAGCACGTCGCCGACATCCAGTCGGTTCTCGACGACCCAGCCGGCCGCGTGTTGAGTAATCCGCACACGGGAGACATGCCGGTGGACAAGGCAATCGACATGTTCTACACCGCAGACGTCTGGATGCACTCCTGGGACCTGGCGAAAGCCCTTGGCCGAGAGCCAGATCTGGGTCAGGAACGCTGCGCTGCTGCACTCGAGGCCATGCAACCGATGGAACAGATGCTGCGAGACAGCGGGCAGTACGGCCCCGCGGTCCCCGTCGCCGACGACGCTTCCCCACAGGACAAGTTGATGGCCTTCATCGGCCGAGACCCGGCGTGGCAGCCGGGTCTCTGACCAACGTTCAGAGGTACTTCTTCAGCTCCATTTTCGCGATCGACATCTTGTGCACCTCGTCGGGACCGTCGGCCAGACGCAGGGTGCGGATGTGGGCATACATCATCGCGAGCGGGAAGTCGTTGGACACTCCGCCGCCGCCGTGGACCTGGATGGCACGGTCGATGATCTTCAGCGCCATCTCCGGTGCCGCAACCTTGATGGCTGCGATCTCGGTGCGCGCTTCCTTGTTCCCGACGGTGTCCATCAGGTATGCAGCTTTGAACGTGAGCAGTCGCGTCTTCTCGATCTCGATGCGCGCCTCGGCGATCCAGTCCTGAATGTTCGAGCGCATCGCCACCGGCTTGCCGAACGTCACTCGCGATGCCGCACGGCGACACAGCAATTCGAGCGCACGTTCGGCCACACCGATGGTGCGCATAGCGTGATGGATACGGCCGGGCCCCAAGCGAGCCTGGCTGATGGCGAAGCCCTCACCCGGTCCCTTCAGCACGTCCTTCGCGGGCACTCGAACATCCTCGAAGAGCACCTCGGCGTGGCCCTCGCGATCGATGTAGCCGAAAACCGGCAGGTTGCGCAGAACGGTGACCCCGGGCGCGTCGATGGGCACCACCAGCATCGATTGCTGACGGTGCGTGGCCGCCTCGGGATCGGTCTTGCCCATGACGATGAGCACCTTGCAGTTCTTGTGCATCGCATTGGACGTCCACCACTTGCGTCCGTTGAGGATGAAGTCGTCACCGTCGCGGTCCATCTTCATCGCGATGTTCGTGGCGTCGGAGCTGGCCACGTCGGGTTCGGTCATCGCGAATGCCGAGCGAATGGTGCCGTCCAGCAACGGCTTCAAGTACTTCTCTTTGTGCTCGTCGGTGCCGAAGAGGGTGAACACCTCCATGTTGCCGGTGTCCGGTGCGTTGCAGTTGCATGCCTCCGGAGCGAGCAGGCTGCGGCCCATGATCTCGGCGAGCGGCGCGTATTCGAGGTTGGTCAGACCTGGACCCCACTCCGGATGCGGGTGGAACAGATTCCACAGACCCCGCGACCGGGCTTCCTTCTTCAGGTCCTCGAGGATCGGCGGATGGAAGTGCGGGTCTCCGGC
Source organism: Rhodococcus sp. ARC_M12 (assembly GCF_022810385.1). Taxonomy (NCBI): domain Bacteria; kingdom Bacillati; phylum Actinomycetota; class Actinomycetes; order Mycobacteriales; family Nocardiaceae; genus Rhodococcus; species Rhodococcus sp. ARC_M12. Next base: position 26,073 of record NZ_JALGQI010000019.1, read on the forward strand.
TTCGAGCATCTGTTGCTCGTACACCGCCTCGGCCGGATAGACGTGAGAGTCCATGAACTCCAACAGATCCGACTCGTACTTCTTCGCACGGTCGGAGGTCTCGAAAAATGCCACAGTGGGCCCCTATCGGTTGTTGTCGAGCAAGCTGTCCTGGTAGCGACGCATGCCGCGCAACCACCGGTCGTAGTCGGCACCCTTGTTGCGGTACATGTCCAGTACGTTCTCGTGCGGCAGGATGAGGAACTGCTCGCGGTCCATGGCGTCGAGCACGACATCGGCGACATCGAGCGGTTCGAGTACGGCCCCGGCGCTCAGCACTGCCGCAGTTGCTGCCGCTCCCAACGCATCTCCGGATTCGCGTCCCTCGTAGAGCAGTTTGGTGTTGACGCCCATCGGGCACAGGCAGCTGACGCGAATACCCCGATTGCCGTAGGTGACGTTGAGCCACTCGGCGAATCCGACTGCCGCGTGTTTGGTCGTCGCGTACGTCGCCGAACCAATCTGAGTGAGCAGACCGGCCGCAGACGCAGTGCTGACGAAGTAGCCCTCACCGCGCTCGAGCCAACCCGGCACCAACAGTTGCGCTGCGCGGATGTGGGCGCGCACATTGATGTCGAACGAGAGGTCCCAGTCCTGCTCTGCGGCGTCGAGTCCGGGTGCGCCGCTGATGCCCGCGTTGGCGAAGTAGAGGTCGACGGGTCCGAACGAATCCTCGGCCAGACTGATCAGCCGTCGGATGTCGTCGGTGTTCGACGCGTCCGCTGCCGCAGCGACGGCCGTTCCAGGCCGGTCTCGTTCGATGGCGTCGGCCACGGATCGGGCGGTGGTCTCGTCGACGTCGGAGACGACGACGCGCGCGCCGTGCTCGGAGAGTCGAGCGGCGATGGCACCGCCGATTCCGCCACCACCGCCGGTGACGATGGCGACTTTGCCTGCAACCTTCATGCCCCAGGTATAGTTGAAGTCAGATTCAAGTTCAACCCTGGTTGCATGAACACACTGGTCAAAGGGTGTTCTCTATGCCCGGGGACGCGTCGGATCGGTGATCCACCCCGACCACGAGCCCGGATACAGCGCAGCATCGATGCCCACCAACTCGAGCGCGAGAATCTGATGAGCGGCAGTCACCCCGGATCCGCAGTAGACGGCGACGTCCTTTCCCTCCGGCACAAGTCCACCAAATGTGCCATTGAGTACCTCGGGTGCCAGGAACCGCCCGTCCGCGTCGACGTTCTCGGTCGTCGGTCGATTGACCGCGCCCGGGATGTGACCGGCCACGGGATCCACCGGCTCCACTTCCCCGCGAAATCGTTCGGCTGCCCGGGCATCGAGCAGGATGTTGTTCTGCGCGAACTCGAGCACGTCGTCGACATCGAGAACGCGTGCGAGGGACGGCTTGGCGGTGAACGATCCGGCCGCGACGATCGACGGTTCAGTACCGGTTGAGAACCCGGCCGCGACCCACTCGGCGAGGCCACCGTCGAGCACGCGCACGTCCGCATGGCCGAAGTAGCGCAGCAACCACCACGCCCGCGCCGCGGCTGTCGCCGGGCCTGCGTCGTAGACCACCACGGACGAGTCGTCGTTCACCCCTGCGCCGCGCATCGCTGCGACGAAGGTCTCCTCGTCGGGTAGCGGATGCCGGCCACGGTCATCTGGGTCGTTCCTGCTGGCTCCACTCCCGTCATCCGCCGGTGCCGCCAATTCCGTGCCGAGGTCGACGAATTGCGCAGTCGGGATGTGCCCCGCCTCGTAACCTGCTCTGTCGCTTCCGTTCTGGAGGGTCCACCGTATGTCCAGGACCACTGGGCCACGTCCCATCTCGAAGAGGTCGTGCAATTCGGCGGCAGAGATCAGCGGAGAAGGGCTCATAAGGCTCCGACGCTAACAGCCCTGTGCCGGGAATAGCCCGGTGTTCGGGCAGGTTGTGCGCAGGCGTGACCGAAACTGCATCCACAACAGAGCATCTGTCCACCGCCGGGCTCTTCGAGCCGTTCGAGGTCAAGTCGCTGAAGCTGCGCAATCGCTTCGCCATGGCCCCGATGACGCGTGCCTTCTCACCCGACGGCATACCCGGCCCGGACGTGGCCGAGTACTACCGCAAACGTGCGGCAGGTGGCACGGGCCTCATCATCACCGAGGGCACCTACATCCCCGATCCCGCTGCGGGCCCCCACACCCGCGTCCCGAGGATCTACGGTGACGCCAGCCTCGAAGGCTGGAAAGGTGTCGTCGACGCCGTGCACGCCGAGGGCAGCGCGATCATCCCGCAGCTGTGGCACCTCGGCGTCGAGCGCGGCACCGAGCCTCGCCTCTTTCCGGACGTCACCACGGTCAGTCCGTCCGGTATCGCACTCGACGGCTCTTCGGTGGGTCGGGCGTTCACCGAAGCAGACCTCGATGAACTCACCTCGCAGTGGGTGCAGGCCGCGGTCAACGCGAAGAACACCGGCTTCGACGGCCTCGAACTGCATGGCGCACACGGGTATCTGCTCGACGAATTTCTCTGGGCCACAACCAATGTGCGCGACGACGAGTTCGGCGGCTCTCTCGAAGCTCGGACTCGCTTCCCCGCGCAGGTCGTTGCCGCGATTCGTGCGGCCGTCGGCGAGGACTTCGCCATCGTGTACCGATTCTCACAGTGGAAGAGCAATCACTTCGACGCTCGGATCGCACAGAACCCCGAAGAGCTCGGACGCGTCCTGACGCCGCTGGTCGACGCCGGAGTGGATGTGTTGCACGCCTCGACCCGACGCCACTGGGATCCGGCGTTCCCCGAGCTGGACGGCAACGACGGAAAGCTCGGCTTGGCCGGGTGGACCCGCAAGCTCACCGGTGTCCCGACGATCACCGTCGGATCTGTCGGCCTCGATTCGGTGTTCACGTCGGCATGGTCGGAGGACGCCGCATCCGGCGTCACCGGGCTCGACGCACTGGTCGGTCAGTTCGAGGACAACGAATTCGATCTGGTGGCCGTCGGACGTGCACTGCTGTCCGACCCGGATTGGGTGAACAAGGTGGGCGACGGCCGCGTGGACGAGCGCATCGAATTCACGCGCGACCACATTCAGCACTTGGTCTGACGGAGCGAGCCCAGGGATTCACGGCAGCATCGCCTAGAACGGCGGTGCTGCCGTGTCGTCTGTCTCGGGTTGTTCGTTGTCGGGTGGGTCGGGGTAGGCGATGATGCCGGATCGTCTGGGTTTGGTGGGGATGTGTGGTCTCAGGTCGTTGCCGAGGATGGGTACTGCGGTGCCATTGGCGGGCAGCGTGATTCGGGTGGTCTTCGAGACGGAGGTCCACAGGATCGCCCCGCCGGGGAGCATGACGGCTGTCCAGTAGCCGGCGGTTTTGACGGTGTGGTGGAACTCGCACAGGCATTGCAGGTTGTTGACGGTGGTCCAGCCGCCGCCGAGTGGGTTGGTGTGGTCGAAGGGATTGATGTGGTCGAGTTGGCAGCGTGCGGCGGGGCGGTGGCAGCCGGGGAATCGGCAGTGGCGGTCGCGGAGCCGGACTGCTGCGGTGGTGAGGGCGTCGGGCCGGTAGATCAGGGCTTGGTCGGTCAGCGGGTCGCGTGCGACGGACTTTCCGAGGGTGGGTTCGGCGGCGATCGCGGCTTCCAGGGCTGCGGCGAGGGAGGCGTTGCCGAGATAGATACCTGAAGGTGTGCGGCCTGCAGTGTGGATCGTCGGTTGGTTGCGCCGGATTGCGGAGGGCAGGGCGAGGGCAGAGCTGTGCCGTGTGCCCCGGCCGACGGGGGTGTGGGTGCAGAACAGAGCTGCGGCAGAGGTCAGTGATCCCAGCCGACGCGAGCATGGGTTGTCGGCAGCGGCAGCCGCGCCTGTTTCTGGCGCTGGGCCTCCGGCTGACGCCGGAGCGGATGATGCTGCCCCGAATGGTGTTGTGGACGGGCGTGATTCCGAACAGCTCGACGCGATGCCAGGTGCCGGCGATGCCTGTTGCCCAGGTGATCGTGAAGCTGACGCGGGTTCGGGCCGTGCAGCTGCCTCAGGGCCGGTGGTCGACGTTGCCTCCGCTAGCGGGTCGGTCGCTGGTGCCGTAGCGGGTGTTGCTGGGTGCTTCCGGACAGAATCGGCGGCACCTGGGCGGGGAGTTGCCGACGGGTCGGCCCCGGCATCGCCAGTCTCGTCGACCTCATCTGACGGTGCTTCCGGTGCAGCTGGTGCCGGTGTCGACGTGTTGCCCGATGCAGGTGCAGGTGAACTGGCCGAGGTCGGTTCGGTCGAGGAATCTGTCTCCTCCCCCGAATCCGTAGCCGACCCCATTCCCTCAGCAGCATCAGCAGCCGAATCCACGTCTGCGCCTGCGTCTGCGTTGACGCCGGCGTTGGCGTCTGCGTCTGCGTTGACGTTGACGCCTGCATCAATGTCGGCTTCCGTTGATGTTCCCGTCTCTGGTCCGGTTGCAGCCCTTGCCCTCTCGCCGTCCGAGCGTCGTTCCCATTCCCCGGTTTCCGGGTTCTGCACAGCCAGGCCCAACTTCTCGGCGAGGGTGACTGCTTCGGTGAGCAGGATCTGCCACTGACTGTTACGGGCCAGCTCTCGGGCGAGATCAGGATCGATCGAACCATGACCGGCCAGATACGCGGGGTCGGCGAGCAGTCCGATGAGGGTGGCGATGTCGACGGTAACCATCGTCAACGGAACCCGGCGATCCGGCAATGCCGCATCCTTTTTCGGGCAGTCATCACGTTGGCACAGGCATGCCAACCGGGATTCGCCGTGCATGCGCGCCATGAACGCATCACACAGGCGATCTTGTTTGCCTCGGGGGTCTTTCGGGCAGAGCGTGTCGGCCATCTCCTCGAGCAGCTGCCAGGCCGCCGCCGCCTCGGGTGCGGTCAATTCCGCTCGAATCCGCGCCAACTCACCGGCCGGGCTGTAGGAAACATGGCGGAATCGTTTCGCGAACTCTCGTAGTGCTGCCGCTTCCTCCGGCGCGACCCGCAGCACTATGTCCCAGATCTCCTTCTCCAACGGACCGGGCGAATTACGTTGCGCTGCTTCGACGATCTCGTCCTCGACCAACCTGACGATCTCGTCGGGGAGGTTGTCGAGGATCCGGCACACCGTCCGCACTCGCGGGAGGTCGATCTCGCCGGCCTCGAATGCTTTCTTCACCAGAGGAAGCCGGGTATGTAAGGCAACGCCGACGGACACATACGATTCGGCGACGGTGGCGGAGCAACCCAACGCGGTTGCCATTTCGGTGCGTCCGTATCGGCTGTAGTGCTTGTACTTGGTGTCGTGGGTGATCCAGCTCCGATGGACGTTGTAGCAGGCGGAGATCTTGCGGAACGCGTGACGATTCTCTGCGCGTGCGGCAGCGGTCAACGCCTCCAACGACACAGTCGGTACTGCACCCATCATTTTCACCCCCCGGTGAGCCGAAACAAGAACGCCTGTTCGAACTGAAAGAACAGTAACCCGAGCCACCGACAGAAACGGAGAATGCAGATTCGAGGTAGCTGACCTGCCACTATCCACTGAATCGTTCTACACTCCACTTCATGACCGAGCCCGATTCCACAGCGGCCGAGCTGGCTGCGTTGCGCGCCCAGGCAAACGAAGGCAATCAGGATGCACTCGACCAGTTGGTCGAACTCGCAGGCTCTCGAAACGACCTCGACGAACTGCGCTCCCTCGCCGACGCAGGCAGTACCGATGCCGTCGACATCCTGGTCGAACTGGCCGGCGAACGCGGCGATCGAGTGGAGCTGCAGAGGTTGGCCACCGCAGGCAGCCAGGACGCCGCGGACATCCTGGCGGAGCTCGACAGCTAAGCGGGACGCTCTCCCAGTTGCACGGTGAGTCGATGTGCCGCGTCGAGCAGCAGCTTGCCCAACTCCCGGCGTCGATCGTCGCGGAATCGCGTCTCGACTCCGGTCAGGCTCAGTGCCCACGCCGGCTTGTCGGCGCGATCGAACACGGCGGCACCGAGTCCCCAACTGCCCTCCACGAGCAGCGCCGGATTGACGGCGAATCCTGTGGTGCGGGTATGCGCTATCCGCCTGCGAATCTCGACGGCGGCGTGGCTCTCTCCCCACTCCGGCACCAGGTTCACGCCATCGAGATACTCGTCGACCTCCCGATCCGGTAGGTGCGCAAGAATGGCCAACCCTGCAGACGCCACTCCGAGCGGCAACCGAATTCCCTCGTACAGAACGTGCGAGCGCAATGGGAAACTTCCCTCCACTCGAAGCAAGCACACCGTCTCCGCCCCACGCCGGGCCGACAGAAACGCACTCTCGCCGCTCTCGGTAGCCAACGCCTGCACTATCTTTCGTGCTTGGTCGGTGATGTCGTACCGCAGTGCCGCCATCGATCCCAGCAGATAGATCTCCGGGCCCAGCGACCAACGACCGGTACCGGCGTCACGATCCACGAATCCCTGTTCCGCAAGCGTGGACAACAAGCGATGTGCGGTGGGTCGAGCAATACCGGCCGCCTTCGCAAGTGCAGTGGTCGAGGCCCCCGACGGCTCCTCGCTTCCCGCTGCGCGCAGCAACGAGCAGATCTTGCCGATCACACTTGCGTTGGCATCCAGTGACGTCACCCGGCCATTCTACGTCCACTCACTGGACGCCAAATCCCCAACCGTTCATCGAACGAGCAAAACACAGCATTTGCTTCACCGAAATACACAGCTCAGGTTCACTGAGTACAACGTTTGCTCACCGAACACATCAGGAGCTGCAAGTGACTGGAAAGACCTATGCGTCCGCCGCCGAGGCGGTCGCGGACATCGGCCGAGGAGCGACCATCGCGGTCGGCGGATTCGGGCTGTGCGGCATCCCCGACGCCCTCATCGACGCCATCGCCAACACCGACGCCGACGAGCTCGAAGTGTTCTCCAACAACTGCGGCGTCGACGGCTACGGCCTCGGAATTCTGTTGGCCGCCGGACGCATTCGCCGAGTCACCGCCTCGTACGTCGGAGAGAACAAGGAGTTCGCCCGGCAGTATCTCGCCGGCGAGCTCGAGGTCGAGCTGACCCCGCAAGGCACACTCGCCGAACGACTGCGCGCCGGCGGCAACGGGGTTCCCGCATTCTTCACACCCGCCGGGGTCGGCAGCCCCATCGCCGACGGCGGAATGCCGTGGCGCTACGACCCCGACGGCTCGGTATCGATCGCGTCACCGCCCAAGGAGACCCGGGTGTTCGGCGACAAGCGCTACGTTCTCGAAGAGTCGATCAACGCCGACTTCGCACTGGTACACGCCGAAACTGGCGACACAGCAGGCAATCTCGTCTTCGACAAGACCGCGATGAACTTCAACCCCCTCGCCGCAATGGCAGGCAAGATCACCATCGCGCAGGTCGAGAACCTCGTCGAGCCAGGCGAGCTGGACCCAGCCCACGTACATCTTCCCGGAGTGTTCGTCCAACGCATCGTCCACACCGGGCCACAGGACAAGCGCATCGAAAAGCGCACCGTCACCTCAGGAGATCGAGCATGAGCACAGGATGGACCCGCGACCAGATGGCCGAACGCGCCGCAGCAGAGATGATCGACGGCGAATACGTCAACCTAGGCATCGGACTGCCCACGTTGATTCCGGGGTATCTGACCGACGCCGTCAAGGTCACTCTGCACTCGGAGAACGGCATCCTCGGCACGGGGCCCTACCCCACCGAGGACGAGGTCGACGCCAACCTCATCAACGCAGGTAAAGAAACTGTCACCGTCAATCCCGGTGCCGCATACTTCGACTCGTCGCTGAGCTTCGGCATGATCCGAGGCGGACACATCGACACCGCGGTGCTCGGCGGCATGCAGGTCTCCCGCACCGGCGACCTCGCCAACTGGATGGTGCCCGGCAAGATGGTCAAGGGCATGGGCGGCGCGATGGACCTCGTCCACGGAGCCCGACGCGTCATCGTCGTCATGGAACACACCGACCGCGACGGCAATCCCAAGATTCTCGACGCCTGCACGCTTCCGCTCACCGGCCAAGGCGTCGTGAATCGCATCATCACCAACCTCGCCGTCATCGACGTGGTCGGCGACGGCACCCTCGCACTGGCCGAACTCGCACCCGGCGTGACCACCGAGCAGGTCACCGCGGCAACAGGATCCGAGCTCACGATCACGTGACACGACTGTGGGCTCGAACGTGATGAACACGTTCGAGCCCACAGGGTTTCGCGCTAGTCGGGAATCATGTCGAAGGTGTCCGGGTTCGGGCCGTTACGGCCCTGCTCCCCCTTGTCCAGTGCCGTGATGGCATCGACATCGGCCGAGCTGAGCTCGAAGTCGAAGATCTCGAAGTTCGCCTTGACACGCTCCGGCGTCACCGACTTCGGGAAGATGATGTTGCCCCGCTGAATGTGCCAGCGAAGCACCACCTGCGCAACGGATTTGCCTGCTGCGTCGGCGATTCGCTGCAGTTCGGGATCGTCGAGGACGTTGCCCTGAGCGATCGGCGACCACGCCTCGGTGGGAATGGCGTGTTCGCGGCCGTAGGCCCACACGTCGTGGTTGACGAAGTACGGGTGTACCTCGATCTGGTTCACCGCAGGGACCGTATCGGTCTCCTCCGCGAGGCGATCGAGGTGCGCGGGCTGAAAGTTGGAGACACCGATGTTGCGGGCGCGGCCGTCGGCGGCGAACTCCTCCAACGTCTTCCACGTGGACACGAAGTCGCCGTCGTAGCGGGTGGGCAGCGGCCAGTGGATGAGGAAGAGATCGACGTAGTCGGTCCCGAGGTCGCTGAGCGTCTTGTCGAACGCCGAGCGCGCGTCGTCGGGCCGGTGGAAACCGTTGTTGAGCTTGCTGGTGACGAATACCGATTCGCGGTCGATGCCGGAGTTGCGGATGCCCTCACCGACCTGCTTCTCGTTGCCGTACATCTCCGCGGTGTCGATGTGTCGGTAGCCGATCTCGAGCGCCGTCTCGACGGCCTTCGCGGTCTCGTCAGCGTCGATTTGGAAGACGCCGAAACCGAGCTGGGGAATCTGCTTGCCGTTTCTGAGCGTGACGTTGGGTACCTGAGTCATATCGCCGGGGTGCCCGCCCACTCGCGCCTTCAAACCGGGTGAAATGATGCGTGCGTGATAGTGCAGCGCATCCGGCGCGTCGTCGATGGAGTTGCCGAGAAATTCGGCCGGTCCACCTCCGCTCTGATTGCTCCCGAGCGCCATTTCGACCCGGCGCACCCGTGGTTCCTCACCGCACCCGAGCGGGGAAACGACGACACCCGAATTTCGGCGTGGACGGAGGGCAACCGCGTCGAGAATCTGGTGCACGGCAAAACCTACTTCGCTGCACTTGCACGAGCCCTGGAGCAGACCGAGCGTGACGATCTGGTGCTCTTCACCGACTGGCGCGGGGACCCGGAGCAACTGCTCACCGACGACGGAGTGACCGTCGAAGATGCCCTTACCTCCGTCGCGCACCGCGGCGGCGTCGTCAAGGGCATGGTGTGGCGCTCCCACATGGAGACCCTTGGTTTCACCGGCCCGAAGAATCGCAAGCTCGCGCTGCGGCTGGAGGAGGCGGGCGGCGAGGTCGTTCTCGACCAACGCGTGCTGGTCACCGGAAGCCACCACCAGAAGTTCGTCGTCGTGCGGTACGGCAGGAAAGATCTGCCCGACGTCGCGTTCGTCGGTGGCATCGACCTGGCCCGTGCTCGACGCGACGACGCCGATCACTTCGGTGATCCGGTCTCACGTCCTTTCCCGCCCGAGTACGGCGAGATTCCAGCCTGGCACGACGTGCAGGTGCAGATCGAAGGCCCGGCGGTGCGAGACGTGGAGGACGTCTTCCGCGAACGCTGGGAAGATCCCGCTGCGCTCTCGCGCCTTCCGTGGCACGCCATCCCCGACTTCCTACGGGGAGTGACACGCGAACCGTCGGAACTCCCTCCGGCAGCTGCAGCCCCGGAGCCGCAGGGCACGTGCTCGGTGCAGTTGCTGCGCACCTATCCCCGCCGACGCCCCGCCTACCCGTTCGCCACGAAGGGCGAGCGCAGCGCTGCCCGCGCCTACGCCAAGGCCCTGAATCGCGCCACCGAGTTGATCTACATCGAGGATCAGTACCTGTGGTCGGTCGACGTCGCTCGGGTTTTCGCTTCGGCACTGAAGCGCAAGCCGAACCTGAAGCTGGTGGTGGTGGTTCCCAAGCATCTGGACGACGACAGCCCACTCACCATTCCCTCGGCGCTGCTGGGACACTCGGCTGCGCTCGAGGTAATTCGCGCGGCCGGCGGTGATCGCGTACTGGTACTCGACATCGAAAACGACCGTGGCGTACCGGTATACGTGCATGCCAAGGTCTGCATCATCGACGACGTGTGGACCGCAGTGGGATCGGACAACTTCAATCGCCGCTCCTGGACCCATGATTCGGAATTGACCGCAGCAATCATCGACGAAGCCCACGACACGCGGGAACCTCTCGACCCCGCAGGATTGGGCGACGGTGCCCGCACCCATGCCCGCAACCTGCGCTTGGAGCTCATTCGCGAACACCTCGGCCGGGCCGACGGTGACGACGCAGACCTGGTGGATCCGCAACAGTTCTTCGACGTGATCTCCGCCAGCGTGACCGCACTCGACAACTGGCACCGAAACCCGTCCTCCGGACCACGTCCCGTGGGACGGCTTCGCCTACACGAGATCTCGGTGCCGCCCGTCTGGCAACAGCGACTCGCATCACTCGCCTACCGGTTGTTCGTCGACCCCGACGGCCGTCCCATCGGAATGCGCCTGCGTCGTCGATTCTGAAGACATCCTCGACCGGCCCTGTCCCGCCCTGTCCGTTTCGGACCTTACAAATCGGGCATTCGCACTCGGTGCCTCCCTCCTCTCGTACACCCAGCGCCCTCGTTTTCGCACCGTCTCCGCTTCTGACGGTGACCCTCGACGCCGCTCCGAACGGCAGTACCGAACTGCATGTGCACGCAGGCGGTCAGGGGCACTGGATCGCGCGGATGGCATCGGTGCTCGGTCTCGACGTCACGCTTGCCGGTGTGTTCGGCGGCGAGATCGGTGCCGTGTTGCGCGGCATCGTCGAGAGTGAGGGCATCTCCGTCGTCTCCGTCGATATCGGCCAGGAAAGTGGTTCCTACGTGCACGATCGCCGCAGCGGGGAGCGCGAGGTACTGGCCACGGTGGATCCGCCGCCGCTGGCCAGGCACGCGCTCGACGATCTGTTCGGCGCGGCACTCGCTACCGGTGCCCGCAGCGACGTCGCCATCCTCGGCGGTCCGCATGCCGACGACATCGTGCCCGCCGAGGTGTACGAGCGGCTGTGCGCAGACCTTCGCGCGCTGAACGTCCCGGTGGTCGCCGACCTGTCGGGCCCGACCATGCAGGCTGCTCTCGCCGGCGGCATCACCGTGCTCAAGGTCAGTCACGAGGATCTCATCGCCGACGGCGGAGCCGAGTCCGAAGATCCGAAGCACCTGATCGATTCGATGAGAAAGATGCACGACGACGGTGCCGAGGTGGTCGTGATTTCACGTGCGGGAGATCCCGCGCTGGCACTGGTGGACGGAGACGTGCTCGAAATCGTCACCCCGGCTCTGCAGATGGTCGACCACCACGGCGCAGGCGATTCGATGAGCGCCGGAATCGCCGCCGGCCTGGCCCAGGGAATGTCCATGCAGGAATCACTACGCCTGGGTGGAGGCGCGGGCACCGCCAACGTGACCCGCCGCGGCCTCGGTAGCGGCCGAAAAGACCTGGTTCTCGGACTCACCGATTCGGTCGAAGTACGTCCGTTCGAGAAGGCAGGCAAGAAATGAGGGCCCTGATCACCAATGACGACGGCGTGCACAGCGCAGGCATCGCCCTGCTGGCACGGGTGGCACTCGACGCCGGCCTCGACGTCGTGGTGGCCGCTCCCCACGAGGAACGCAGCGGTGCCAGCGCGTCGTTGACGGGGATGGGCGTCGACGACCACCTCGGGATCGAGCTGACCGAGATCGAGGGACTCCCCGACGTGACAGCTCATGCGGTGCAGGCCTCGCCCGCCCTCATCGCGTTCGTCGCCACGAGAGGGGCCTTCGGCGACGCACCGGACCTCGTGCTCTCGGGTATCAATCACGGCCCCAATGCCGGTGCCGCCGTACTGCATTCGGGAACGGTAGGAGCGGCGTTGACGGCCCTGACGCACGGAGTGCCCGCCATGGCGCTGTCGTCGATCGCCAGTCGGCCGTCGCACTGGGAGACCGCCGAACACGTCGCACACCTGGCCGTGACATGGATGATTGCCCACCTGACCGTCGATGCCGTGGTCAACGTCAACATTCCCGACGTCCCCCTCGCGGACTTCGCCGGGATCGTTCCGGCTTCGCTGGCTCGCTACGGCGCGGTGCAGGCCGAAATAGGAGATCGCGGAGAGGATTTCGTCACCGTCCGGTTCGACGAGATCCAGGCCGAGGACGACGATTCCGACGCCTCCCTGCTGGCCCGGAACTGGGCGACCGTCACCGCACTGCGTCCCCCGAGCGAGGTGGACAGCGTAGATCTGTCGACGCTGCGCGAGTGAACTCTGCGCCGCGGAACGAGAGTTGTCGGTCCCCTCGGGCACACTGGGAACCACGCACCACCGCACATGCCACGGACCTAGGGGGTCACCGCGTATGACGTCACTTGCCAATTCCGGATCATTCCGCAGGCTCCACTTCCATGGTGTCGTTCCACCGTTTCTGCTCGAGCGGCTCCAAGGAGCTGGGGCCCGAGCGACTCTGCTGGCCGACCGCGAGATGCGGGCCGGACGAGAAGTCGTCCAGGCGCGCACCGCCATCGCTCCGCGCACCGGCGGCACCCTCGAACGCACCATCTCCGACGCGAAGTCCACTCGTGATCTACCCGGCCAGCAGGTACGAGCCGAAGGCGAGGATCCCACCGGAGATGCCGCCACCGACGAGGCGTACGACGGCCTCGGTGCCACCTATGCGTTCTTCGACGACGTCTACGGCTACTCGAGTCTCGACGGCAGCGGCCTGCCCCTCGACGCGACGGTGCACTACGGGCAGGACTACGACAACGCGTTCTGGGACGGCTCGCGCATGGTGTTCGGCGACGGTGACGGCGAGGTGTTCGCTCGCTTCACCGTCTCACTCGGCGTCATCGCGCACGAACTGGCCCACGGGTTCACGCAGTACACCACTCCGCTCGAGTACAAGGATCAGGCCGGCGCACTGAACGAGTCGATCTCCGACGTCTTCGGCGCACTCGTCGAGCAGTACACCGCGAAGCAGAACGCCGAGGACGCGTCGTGGCTCATCGGCGAAGGCCTGTTCCTGCCCGCAGTGCAGGGCAAGGCGTTGCGCTCGCTCCTCGAGCCCGGCACCGCCTACGACGACGACGTACTGGGCAAGGATCCGCAGCCCGCCAGCATGGCCGATTTCGTCGTCACCACCGAGGACGACGGCGGGGTGCACATCAATTCGGGTATCCCCAACCGCGCGTTCGCCGTTGCCGCCACCACGCTCGGTGGTCCTGCCTGGGATCGCGTCGGGCAGGTCTGGTTCGACACGATGACCGTCGGCGGACTGTCGCCGACAGTCGATTTCGCCGGCTTCTCCGCCGCAACGATCGCGGCGGCGAACAAGCGATTCGGAGCCGGCTCCGACGTTTCCGAGGCCGTGGCCACGGGCTGGTCTACCGTGGGAGTGAAGACAACACGGAGACCGAGCGACGATCGGGTGTGATCGAGGGCAGATGAGCCTGCGCATCGAGGTACTGCGAACCGGCGGCGTCGCCGGGATGTCCAAGCGTGGAGTGGTCGAGACCGACGAGCCGGAATGGCAGTCGTTGGTCGAGGCCGCACAGCCGTACATCGCCGATCAGCAGGCCACCGACGCGGCCGAGTCCCACGCCCGCGACACCTTCGTCTGGAGCGTGTCGGTGGGCGGGCACTCGTGCCGAGTCGGGGATTCGAATCTGACCGGACCGCTTCGCGACCTCGCGGAGCGCACACTCCGCGAGGGTCGCGTCAGGTAGCTGCCGCGTCAGGTAGACCGAGAACCGCGGCTCAGGCCTTCCACTCCGCACTGCGTTCTTCGGTGGCCTGCCCCAGCGCCTCGACGAGGGCGTCGACTCCGAAATCTTTGCCGTACGAGGGTGTTCCCGGCTGCTGTCGCCAGGACTCTTCGAGTGTGCCGGCGTCGACCGGGTCGAAGCCCAGTTCGTCGATCACCGAGAACACGAACTTCTTCGAATCTGCGTCGTTGCCTGCGATCGGAAGCGCGATGCGACCGTCGGTCTCGGCCGGCACACCCTTCTTCAGCAGGTGCTTCCAGTAGATTCCGTTGAACGCCTTGATCACCGGCTCACCGAGTTGTTGGGCCACCCAGACGCTTTCGGGTGTTCCGCCTTCGATCTCCTCGATCAGCCCGTCGCGCTGCTGCGGGTAGTAGTTGTTCGTCTCGATGATCGGCGCTCCGGCCTTGCGAGCACTGGTGATTCCTGGAGCGAGATCCGGAACGTTCTTCTGCGGGATACTCAGAATCACGAGGTCGGCATCCTCCGCGGCATCCGCGGCCCACACCGCGGTCGCTCCAGTTTCTGCCGCCAGGTCCGCGAGAGTCTCCGGATCACGCGAGTTGGAGAACCGAACCTCGTGACCGAGCGCCGTCAAACGACGCACGAGCGTCCCGCCGATGAATCCACTTCCGATGATGCCAATTTTCATGTCCGGAACAAACGATTCCCGACTCGATCTATTCCCGTCAGGATCCGACGGAGACCTTCGACCGGGGACGGCCGAACTTCATGGCCTTGTCCACGACCTTGCCGTAGCGCAGCACCGGCAGGTCCCGGAAGTAGTTCATCCGCAGCTTCCACGGAGTTTCGCTGCCCTGCCTCGGGAAGTTGTCCACGGCCCGCAGTACGTAGCCGGCGGCGAAATCGAGGAACGGTTCCTCGTCCACGGACGGATCCCGTTCGAGCTCGACGGTGCTGTACCCGTTCTCGTCCATGTGAGCGAGAAGTCGCATGACGTAGTTCGAGACCATGTCGGCCTTGAGCGTCCACGACGCGTTGGTGTATCCGACAACGAAGGCGAAGTTGGGGATGCCGGTCAGCATCATGCCCTTGTACGCCATGGTGCTGGGCAGATCCACGTCCTTGCCGTCGACGCGGAAGGTCGCGCCGCCGAGTGCAGACAAGTTCAATCCCGTTGCGGTGACGACGATATCGGCGTCGAGGTGCTGGCCGGACTTCAACTGCAGACCGGTCTCGGTGAAGCTGTCGATGTGATCGGTGACGATCGAGACCTCGTCCTTGCGGATGGAGCGGAACAGGTCGTTGTCGGGCACCAGGCACAGGCGCTGGTCCCATGGGTTGTACGACGGGGTGAAGTGGGTGTCGAGGTCGTATCCCTTCGGCAGCCACCCCTCCTGCAGCTTCCGGATCCGCTTCTTCATGAACTCGGGGTACTTCTGGCTCAACGTGAAGATCAGCATCGCCATCGACACGTTCTTGAGCCGAGTCACGCTGTACGCCAGCTTCTTCGGCAGCCGCTTCCGTAGCGTCTGCGCGATCGGATCCTTGGACGGCAGCGACAGGATGTAGCTCGGCGAGCGCTGCAGCAGAGTCACGTGCTCGGCGTCGCGAGCCAGGTTGGGGGCCAACGTGATTGCCGTTGCGCCGCTACCGATCACGACGATCTTCTTGCCGGAGTAGTCCAGATCCTCCGGCCAGTGCTGCGGGTGGATCACCTGACCACCGAAGTTCTCCTGGCCTGCAAACTCAGGGCTGAAACCCTTGTCGTAGTTGTAGTAGCCGCTGCAGGAGAACACGAACGACGCCGTGATCGTGACGGTCTGGTTCGTGTCGCTGCGGTGCGCCGTCACCGTCCAGAACTGCTGTTCGCTGGACCATTCGAGCGCGACGACCTTGTGATGGAACCGAATATGCTTGTCGACGCCTGCTTCTCGCGCGGTCTCGACGATGTAGTTGCGAATGTCGGTGCCGTCGGCGATGGATTTCTCACCCATCCAGGGCTTGAAGCTGTAGCCGAGGGTGTACATGTCGGAATCGGAGCGAATACCGGGGTAGCGGAACAGATCCCACGTACCGCCGATTGCCCCGCGGCTCTCCAGAATGGCGTAGGTCTTACCGGGCAGGTCGTGCCCGAGGTGGCGCGCGGCCCCGATCCCGGACAGGCCGGCACCGATGATGAGGACATCGACGTCGGGGGTGGTCGATACGGCAGTCATATCAGCAACGATTCCTTCGGTGGGGGGTCAGCTGGTCTTGTTGCGTGCGCTCTCGGACCTACCGAGGCGCGCTACTTCTTCGTCCATCTTGGGCAGGATCGTCGGCACGTGCTCGAGCATGCTGCGATCACCGACCCGCGAGGTGATGACGGCCTTGAACCACGACGCTGCACCCACCCACCGCGGTACGTAGACGCGGCGCTTGCGCTTGGCCAGGCCGTCGACGAACGCGTCGACGCACTGCTCGACGGTCATCGTCTTGCCGAGCGGCCCGGGGAGCACAGCGAGCAGATCCTGGAATGCCGTGAGATCGGATTTGGCGTCCTGCACCATCGGCGTGTCGATCCACGCCATGTGGGCGGAGCCGACGTCGACGCCGCGGTAGTTGACCTCGAGGCGGAGGGCGTTCGCAAAGTGTTCTGCTGCAGCCTTACTGGCGTTGTACGCCGCCAGGCCCGGGCACGGGGTGAACGCCGCCAAGGAGGACACGACGAGGATGTAGCCGTTGCGTTCGATGAGCGACGGCAAGGCCGCGCGGACGGTGTTGAACACGCCCATCACGTTGATGTCCATGACCCGTTGGAACGTGGCGGGATCGACCTGCATGATCGATCCGTAGCTGGCGATTCCGGCATTGGCGAGCACCAGATCGATGCCGCCGAACGCCTCGATTCCGCCGTCGACGGCGCGCTGCATGTCGTCGAGATTTCGTACGTCGGCGACGAACGCCTCGGCCTTCAGCTGGGTCGCGAGCTCAACAAGTGGGGCTTCGTCGACGTCGACGAGAATCAGCTGTGCACCTTTGCCTGCCAGGTCGCGCGCCGTTGCGGCACCGATTCCACGTGCTGCTCCGGTGATCAGAACGACCTTGTTGCGTAGCGTCGACGCCGCCATGTGCTCCCCCTCGATCGGAATGCTTGTCTGCGAACACTTTGCATCTGATACCGAGCGGTGTCAAGATCTGTGTGTGACCACGCATCACAGTGAAGTCGGCCGCACCTACCGAGGTGCCGATCCGCAGCAGCGGCAGCAGGAACGTCGAATCCGCCTGCTCGACGCAGCCGTCGAGGTCTTCGGCACCACCGGCTACCGCACCGCAACGGTGGAGAAGGTGTGCAACGAGGCCGGGCTGACCAAGCGCTACTTCTACGAGTCCTTCACCAACAGCGAGGACTTGCTGATGGCCACTTATGCCCGCGCCACCGAGGCCATGCGCGAGAACATCCTGGCCGGAGCCGCCGCAGAAAAAGACTCCAGCGAACAAGTGCTCCGCGGAGCCCTCACCGGCTTCTTCACGTTCGTCGCCGAGCAGCCGAAATCGGCTCGCATTGCTTTCGTGGAAATCCTCGGCGTATCCCCTACCGTCGACGCGCTGTACCGCAAGACCACCACCTCGTTCTCCGCGACGGTGCTCCAGGTGGCCGACACCGTCGGGTCCAGCCGCGGTCTCGCCGGGCCCAACCGTCGAACATTGGCGATGGGACTGGTGGGCGCGGTCCTCACCATCGCTCAGCAGTGGCTGCTCTCCCCCGAGCCAGAGCCGCTGGAGTCGGTGATCGCCAGCGCCCACACCATCCTGGCGGCCGTGGTGTTCGGCCGCGTCGACGGCTGACCCGGCAGGTCAGGCCCTGCTCTGCAGCGGCTCCACCGGGGCGTCCGCCGTGGCCCGCTCGCCGGACTTGACGACGACCACGCCGAGCAGAACCAGTGCGCCACCGGCCAATTGGATCGGTGCCGGAGCCTGCCCGAGCAGCAACCACGCGAACACCAGTGCCGCAACAACTTCCATCAATCCCATGAAGGACGCCAACCGCGAGCCCAAGCGTCGGCCCGCGGCGATCCCGAGGACGTAGGCCAGCGCGGCCGTCACCACTCCGAGCCCGACGATCGGAACCCACCAGGGCACAACCGCATCGACGAAGGTGACGTCGGTGAGCGGGGCTGCGAACGGGACGATGCCGACGAGCCCGGCAACCAGCAGGATCAGCCCGCCCGCGAGCAACCCTCCGCCTGCGAGCACGATCGGGGGAAGTCCGTTGGTCTCGTCGGCAGAGAGCACCCAGTAGACGGCCGCACCGGCCATTGCGCCGAGTGCCCACAGCACGCCGACGGTATCGACGTCGGCACCGGAGATCAGGTCGAGCACGAGCACCAGACCCATCGCCGCCAGGAGCGCACCCACCAGGGTCAGGCGGCCCGGGCGTTGGTGATGGCGGAACCACATCCACCCGATGACGGCTACCGGCGAGGTGAATTCGATGAGCAGCGCCACCCCCACTTCCATGCGGCCGACGGCGTTGAAGAAGGCGAGCTGGCAGCCCGCAACCGCGAACGCTCCGTACGCGGCGATCAGCTTCCAGTTCTTCGCCAGCAGGCTCCACCGACCGCGCAACGCGAGGATCGACGGAATCAGCAGGACGGCCGCCGCCAGCAGGATGCGCGCGGTGACCGCGGCCCCGGCCGTCCAGCCGGCGTCGAGCAATCCCTTGGCGAGCGAGCCGGACAGCCCGAACGACGCCGCGGAGAGCAACGCGAAACCGAGTCCCGAGAGTCGACGCGACCGCGCGGCAGCATCGTGGGCAGTCGTGCGATTCACCTGCGCGTCATGAGTGTAAGCCGTCATGACACGTGACAGTAGGGAGTGACTTGGTAAGGTGTCAACATGCTTTTTGCTCATGACGCGGAATTGTCGTTGCTGTCCGCCGTGGCATTGGTCAATTCCGCCGAGGACCCGGACACGTTGACCTCACGAGAGCAGCTCGCCGAGTTCTTCACGGAGCAGGGTTA
The DNA here is from genome assembly GCF_022810385.1 of Rhodococcus sp. ARC_M12. Lineage (NCBI taxonomy): Bacteria > Bacillati > Actinomycetota > Actinomycetes > Mycobacteriales > Nocardiaceae > Rhodococcus > Rhodococcus sp. ARC_M12. Next base: position 45,056 of record NZ_JALGQI010000019.1, read on the forward strand.
CTCGGGCCGCTTCGACGGCGACGACGCCGAGCTCGAGGCGGTGCGGGCACTACGGCCGACCCTGCGCACTCTGCTCACCAGCAGCCGCGACGACGCCGTGGTCGAGGTCAACCGACTGCTGGCCGAGTCCTCGGCCCTCCCGCGACTGGTTCGTCACGGAGACCTCGACTGGCATATTCACGCTGTGGCGGACGACAGTCCGCTCGCGACCCGCATCGTCGTCGAGACCGCGATGGCGATGATCGACGTCATCCGCGCGGACGAGCTCTCGCGCTTCGACGTCTGCGCCGATCCGGACTGCAACGGGCTGGTTCTCGACCTCTCCAGAAACCGCTCTCGCCGGTTCTGCAGCACGACCTGCGGTAATCGCGCGGCCGTCGCCGCGTACCGGGCGCGCAAGGCTCAATAGCACCGCGGGGGCTTAAGCGATCGACTTTCGGGTATCCGCCGTCCGAGCTGATCGAAAGGAATTGCCCCTATGGTCGAGAAAAGGCCTACCAAGACAAGCTGGGCCAGAGCAGTCGAGAACATGCTGGCCGTTCTACTGATCTTTGCCGGTATCGCCGCCGCGGGTGGTCTGATCGCCGCACTGGCAGGCGGTTTCGAGGGCTGGGCGATCGTCGCCGGCATCGCCGTCATCGTGCTGTTCGCAGGCGGATTTTTTGCCGTTCGAGACGGCGCTCGACGACGCGCCCTCGAAACGAACACCGTCGTCTACGCCCCCGACAACACCGACCAGCTGTTCGACGTCGATCCGAACACGGGTGAGCGAACCCCCCACCGGGAGTAGCCGTTCGGTGCCACGCCGTCTCGGCGTTTCACGGAGTCAGGTGGGTACCGATTCGAGCCGCACCATCGATTCGGCACCCAGGAAGAACACACCCGACTGGGCTTCGACGATCGAACCCGACTCCGTGAAGCCGTCGACCCCTTCAGGAAGTGGCCAGCGCCATCGCACGTCGTTCGAGTCCGTGGTGGCCACGAGCGCATTCTCCTCGAACGAATAGACGGTATTGCCGACGAACGTCTCGGACGAGTACGGATCCTGCAGCGCCCACACTTCGGTGCCGCTCCGGTCGACCACCGTTGCGTCGGCGGTCAATTCGAGTCCATCGACGGGCGTGCCGGTGCGCGGGTCGAAGAACGTCGCCTCACCGCCGAGGGTCACCACTCCGCGTCCGTCGTCGACGTGGATCAGCGGACCCGCGACGTCTTCCCATCCCGCGGAGGAGGTGATCGGACGCGACCACATCTGATCGAGAGCATCCACAGAACCGCCGTACAGTACCGATTCGCCGTCCTCCGGGTTGCCTTCGAGCAGGAAGACGGACTCTCCGTCGCTCTCGATTGCGTACGGAAACCAGGCTTCGGGGATCGACGTTCTCCGTGCCTCCCCGTCGTCCACACCGATCCTCACGATCGACGGGATGTCGGAATAGGAGTCGAGACAGACGATCTCGTCACCGACGGCCTCGCTCGCACACTGATCGACACTGCCGGGTGATTTCTTCCAGCGGACATCGCCGTCCTCGGCGTCGATGGCCACGAACTCGATCGCGTCCACCGAGTACGAACGCGGATTCGGCAAGCCGGCTGCAGTGACCAGAACATCACCGGCTTCTATCACGCCGGTGGCACCCGAGTCGAACATGAGATCTGCTGCAGGAGAGCGGAATGCGGCGAACTCGCGTCCGTAGACGGATTCGGCGTCGATCTCCCACGTCGGGTCGAGGACGGGCCCGGACGGCACCTGCGTGGTGATCGTCTCCGGCGAGAACGTCGGTGTCATCGCCTGGCTGTCGGCCGGTAGCTCGACGGGAACGTCGTGCATCGATACCACGACGACTGCAGCGATGACGGACACGACGGCGACTGCCACCGCGACTCCGGCGCGAATGGTGGACCTTCTCTGCGGATCCGTCATGGCCACTGCGCAATCGGGGCCTGTGCCACAGCGTCGAGAACCTCGAAGGGCAACGGTTCCGGCAACACCAGCGGCGCGTACTGGGTGGGGTCGAGGTCGACCGTCGATCGCACCGACACGCGAACTCCGGTCGGTCGTGTCACGGTCACCGAGCGCGTGAGCTGCGTGGTGCCGTCCTCGGAAGTCATGCTGTTCACGATGTCCACATCGGAGCTTTCGACCACCGAACCGTCGGGCAGCGTTCGGAACTCGACGACGGGGCCGTACGCGGACTCGGGATCGTACGGGTCCAACGCCATCGGAAGTGCCGCTCCTCCGGACACGGAGATCGACAGTGCAATATCGGTTCCGACGACCTCGAGATCGGTGCACACCCCGGAACCGTACGAACCGGGGACGAGGGACCCGATCGGTCGGCTCAGCGGCGGCGCACCCGGCAGCGACTCCCACGTGTTCGTCAACGCTGCGTTCGCCGCCTCGACGGACTCGGCCCGAATGTCGGCGACGGTGCCGCTCTCACCCGACATGACCTCGCCCGAAGAGACGTAGCAATCCTGTCGTGGAGCAGAGGCTCCGGCCGGAGCAGGAACCGTCAGTCGCAGATCCGGTAGCGCCGCGACGGTGGCCAATTCGGCTGACTGCAGCGGGAATTCGGCCGACGTGCCGGTGAGATTGGCGGTCACCTGTGTCCCGTCCGGGTGATAGGCGGTGGCAATGCGGAAGTATGTTCGCTTGCCACCCCACTCGTACCAGCTGTCGTTGGTGTCGACAACGGTGCCGTCGGGCTCGGTGGCCCGAGCGTCGAGAGCGCCCGCGACACAGGGCGGCACGCCGGTCTCGGAGGGTCGGACGTCGATACTCGCGGAGGCGGACGAGTCGGCCCGAGCCAGCTCTCCCCGTGCGCTGGTGCTGGGCTCGAAGCCGTCCGGTGCTGCACCGCCGAGGTCGTCGACCGGCTGGAAGGTCACGGATTGGGATGGCGCGGCCAACACGACGGCGACATCGGTCGGCAGCGCGGTCAGAACGGCGTCGGACATGGCACCCGCTTTGCCCGACGTGAGCCATGGATAAGCGGGATCGTCGTACGACGGGGTGCTTTCCACGATCGACGACGACATGACCAGCTCCCCCTTGTCGGACGGAGGCGGCTCGACCTCCGGACAGCCCTGGATGTTCACCGGGTACTCGACCGGCTCGGACACGAGAGCCGCATCGCTCTCGGCAACGGCGGACTCCGGAGATCGAAGCAGGCCGGCCGCAACGACTCCGAGAGCTACGACCGTGACGATGACGGAGGTGTCGATGATCAGGTCGTGTCTTCTACCTTCGGGCACGAGGAAACAATACAGACCCATCGGAAGGTTTTGGTGCTGTCCGGCACACCGCTAACGCGGGGCGTCCCGCAGCACCGCCACGATGCTCGAGCCCGACGCATATCGACTGATCCACGTCGCTTGAACGGCGTGGTAGAGATCGGGCTTGCCGCTCCACACCGTGGCCGCTGGGACGTTGCCGGTATCGAGTTCGTGGTGCCAGGAGCCGTCGACGCGATCGATGTAGTACTCGGCTGCGGTGTCCCACCACTGTCGATAATCGTTCTCGTACCGGTCTTTTCCGGTGTGCCGTGCCAGTGTCGCGGCAGCGGCGATCGCCTCGCACAGTACCCAGTGCAGACGGCCGGTGACGACCGGCTTCCCCGTCCAGTCGGTGGTGTAGACGAAGCCGGGGGTCGGCCCGGGTTGCCAGCCGTCGGTCGCAGCGCGGTGATAGAGGGATTCGGCCGCGTCGACGTAGTCCCGTCCGCCCGCACAGAGGCCGGCCTGCACCAGAAGTCGTGCCCACTCGAATCCGTGACCCACCGTCGCCCCGTACGGCTTGAACTGGTTGGCGACATCGTCACGGTTGTACTCGAGTTGCGGGATCCACTCCGCGGTGAAGTGCTCCGGGATGCGCCACTCGTTGGCCGCTGCCCACCGACAAACGTTGTCGCAGATACGAAGCGCTCGTTCACGCCAGATGACGGGTGCGCCGGCATCGGCGGCAGCCAACAGCGCTTCGACCATGTGCATGTTGGCATTGATCCCACGATAGTCGTCGAGTACCGACCAGTCCACCGTCCTTGTGTCCGAACACATTCCGTGGTGATCGTCCCAGAACCGATGCTCGACGGTATCGAGTGCCTCCCCCAGAAGATCCGCACCGCGCGGGTGTCCCGCGGCCGTGGCTGCAGCTCCCGCCAGCACCACGAACGCATGCGTGTACGCGTTCTTGACAGCATCGGGCGAGGTCGCGTCGGCGCTGGACTCGAACCAACCGCCGTTCGCGCTGTCCCGCAACGTCGTCAGAAGCCCGTCGAACACCCGATCGGCCTTTCTGCGGGACCCCGGCCGACCCAGCATCGATGCAACAAAGTGCACATGCGCCATCCGAGCGGTGATGTACGTGTGGGCCGGATGATCGAGGTCGGGGTGCCCGCGGTCGTCCAACCACACAGCGCCACCGGCCGGGTGATCGAGTGAGGTTCCGAAGTCGAGAAGCCTCGATGATTCGGCGTCGAGCCACAGCTGATGCGAGGGAAGGGTCCACCAATGGAGACGACGTCCGGAGCTCATGTGTTCATTGTGCGCTGCACTCGATGCACCGGGCCGAAGTCAGCGAGAGACGCTGTAGCGCAGATAGACCCACCCGGAGGCCGCGAACACTCGGTGCTCATCCAGAACCAGGTCGAGGTGCTGCCCGACAGGAAAGTAGGGCTTGCCGCCACCCAGAATCGTCGGCAGGAGGATGACCTCGTACTGATCGATCTCGTCGACGAGCGACTCGGCCAGGGCGGCCCCTCCGACGGCCAACGTGCCCGCGGTTTCCCGCTTGAGACGCTGCACCTCCGCGACGGCATCGACACTGCGCACCAACCGGCAGCCGTCGGCCACCGAGTCGAGAGTGTCGGAGAAAATGATCCGCGGAGTGTCCACGTACAGCCGGGCGAACTCCGCCTCGATGTCCTCGCCGTCGGCGCGTGCCGCATCTGTCCAGAAGTCCTCCATCGCCTCGTACATTCGACGCCCGAATAGGAAGGCCGCAGTCTCCTCCGTCTGACGATTGAAGAATCGATGCGTCTCCGCGTCCGGCATGGCGTGATCGAGACTGCCCGCAGAGTCCTCGATGAAGCCGTCGAGAGAAACGATCATGTTGTAGGTCAGAATGGCCATGTCACTCCTGGGGTCGGGTGGGTTCGACAGTATGGACTTCGACGCCCTCCGCAATTCACCGGCCCGGCGGGTCAGTCCAGAATGGCCGTCGCCTCGACCTCGACAAGGACGTCGGGCTCGAAGAGATAGTCCACGCCGATCAGCGATGCCGGTGGCATCGGTGTCGGCAGCCCGATCTCGCCGGCGACGCGGGTCACGCCGTCCATGAACTCACCGATGCGCTCCGGAGCCCAGTGCGTGACGTAGAACGTCAACCGCAGGACGTCCTCGAATGTCGCTCCGGCACCGGTCAATCCGACAGCGGTATTACGGAGCGCCTGGGCAACCTGCCCGGCGAGGTCGTTCACAGCGATCGCAGACCCGTCCTCGTGGCGCGCAATCTGACCGCTGACGTGGATATGCCTGGAGCCCTGCCCCACCGCTACGTGGTGATACGGGGTGGGTTGCATCATGCCGGCCGGGGTGAATCGAGTGACGCTCATGAAGTTCCCTTCGTCGTGATCAATGGCATGTATAACCTTGATACTTGGTACACAGAGGACACTTCAAGGGAACCTGGTTTCATGACCGATACCGCCGCCGTCAACGCAGAGCTGACAGTCGATGCCCCACACCGCGAGCTGCTGGACCAAGTGCTGGACAAGTGGTCGCTGCAGGTTCTCAACGAATTGTGTGAGCGACCCTGCCGATTCAACGACCTCCGCCGTGCAATTCCGGCGGTGACGCAGAAGTCCCTCACTGCAACGTTGAGGAAGCTCGAACGCAACGGCATCATCGAACGCATCGTTCTGAGCACTCGCCCAGTGGCGGTGGAGTATCGAATCACACAGCTGGGCAAAACCCTTCGGGGTCCCGTCGACGTGCTCCTGGCCTGGGCAGCCGCTCACATGCTCGAAATCGACAGCGCTCGAGATCGATTCGACGCTCTCTGATCCACTCGCCGCGAACTGTGCAGGTTCTTCGACGACGACTACGCGACAGTGCGACGTAGAACGACCTTCACCCCACGGCGGGGGAGATCGGCCTTCGTCAGGTCCAGTACAGAAGTTGCGCTTCGGGTAGAACGGAGTCGAGTTCTTTCACAAACCACGTCCGCATTTCCGACATGGTCACCTTGGGGTAGACGTACTTCACGCCGCCGAACTTGTTTCTCTTTGCTGCGCGGGCACTTTCGTCCATCTCGAGCTTCGTGCCCGGGTACCAGCTCAACAGCACGTCCTTGCTCGACGGCGTGAACCGATGAGTGATGATCTCGGCGGTCAGGTCCAGATCGGGAACGCCGCGTAGCGCGTCGGCGACGTTCGAGAGCAGTCGCCCGTACTGTTCGCGCCACTCCGGAATGGGCATGATCGGAGCGATGGTCAGCCCGATTCGATATCCGGCGAGCGCCAACTGCCGTAGCGCCTCGATCCGAGCAGGCATCCTCGCGGTTCCACCCTCGAATCGATGGGCGATGTCATCGGCGTTGACCGACAGTCGAACTCGGGTGCGTCGTCCGTGATCCAACGTCGCCAACTCCGTGACGTCGTCGAACTTGGTCGTGAAGCGTAACGAGACGCCATCGCCGTACTCGCCCGCCCCAACTCTGCGCACGGCCTCGGCGAGGGATCCGGTCACGTGTTCGATACCCAATGGATCTGTGTAGCAAGACAACTCGAACGTGGTTCCCTCGTGGCCCCGCTCTTCGGTGCCGGAGGTAATGGTGCCACGGCCTGCATGGGTACCGATTCCGGCCAGGACGTCGTCGAGGTTGGCGAACACCCTGGTGATGGGCGGCCCGGACAACGACCCCGCCAGATAGCAGTACTGGCAGTGCGCAGGGCATCCTTTCGCCAGGTCGATACGCCAGTCAGCGCTCGGCGGAATCGGTTGCGGTTTCAGCACACTCGGTGGTGCGACCACCACAGCCAGTGTCGTCTTGGCTCGCGCGTAGGTCTCTCGCTCGGTCTCGCCGCGTAACCCGGTCAGACGGTCGCCCGGCAGCACGTCGATGTCGGTCACACCCGCCGCTTCGCACCGGCGAACGATCTCCGCGGTGTGGGGAAGCTCGGACGCGGATCGCGTGATCAGGACGCGCGACGGCGTCCACAATCGAGTGGGGGCAGAGAGAGCATCGTCCATTACCCATGCTCAACGCCCTTCCGTCGTGAATCCTTCCCGTCCGATGCTATGAGACCCAGCTGTTCGACGGAATCTCGTCCGGTCTACCCAACAGATAACCCTGCCCTTGAACAGAACTCGGCAGGGCGTCGAGTTGGGCGAGGGTCTCGATCCCTTCGACCACGCATCCCAGATGCAGGTCTCGGGAGAGATTGATGATCGCCCGGACGATGCTGCTGCTCGTCTCGTCGCTGGTCATCGTGGCGGTGAACGATCGATCGATCTTCACTGCGCTCACCGGCAGCGTGGCCAGGTACCGCAAGCTCGCGAATCCGGTACCGAAGTCGTCGATGGCGATGCCGACACCCAGGGCACGCAGTTCGCCGAGCTGACGCAGCATCGAGGACCCGGACTCGAGCAGCACCGACTCGGTGAGCTCGAGAACGAGGTCCGCCGGAGCCATTCGGTGCCGCCCCAGAGCCGCGCCCACCACCGCGGCCATATCCATGTGTTGAGCCTGCCGGGCACTGAGGTTGACGGCCATCGTGACGGGGATGTCCGATTCCGAATCGGGCGGGTTCGCCGCACGCCACCGCACCAGAGTGCCCAGCGCGTCGTCCAGCACCCGCTCCCCGAGGTCGGAGATGAGTCCGGTGTCCTCGGCCACGGGAATGAATCGGTCCGGTGTGATTCCAGCGCCGTCGTCGTCGCGTAGTCGCGCGAGTGCCTCGAAGCTCGTGAGCGCTCTGCTGCCGAGGTCGTAGACCGGCTGATAGGCAACGGTCAGTGTCGTACCACCGCGGTGTTCGAGATCGAGGGCACCCCGCAAGGTCTGTTCGATGTAGGCACGCTCGAGGGCGTTCGCGCGCAGCGCGTCGTCGAACAATTCGATCCGGTCCTTACCGAGCTGCTTGGCTCGGTACATGGCGGAGTCCGCGTCCAGCAGCACTTCCTGCGCGCTGGCACCCTTGCGAACCAGCACCATGCCCACGCTGACCGACACCACATACTGGCTGCCCTGGTACACGATCGGAGCTGCGAGAACCGTTCGGATGCGCTCGGCTACGCGCTCTGCCAAGCCGGCACCCGCAAGCCTGTCGGAACCACGTTCGGCGGGCAGCGCATCGACGACGAGAACGAACTCGTCGCCGCCGACCCGGGCGATCGAGTCGTTGGCTCGCAGCACCGACCGCAGACGTCGAGCGACCTCGACGAGAACTGCGTCACCGGCAGCATGACCTCCGGTGTCGTTGACGCGTTTGAACCCGTCCAGATCGCAGAACAGCACGGCTGCAGCAGCGCCGGTGGTCTCACCGCGCTCGATCGCCGAGCCGATCCGGTCCAGCAGCAGCATCCGATTGGGCAGCCCGGTCAACGGATCCTGCAGAGCTGCGCGCTCGAGCGCCAGCTCTGCCTCGACGACGTCGGTCACCTCTCGCACCACCGAGAGCACCTCCGCAACCTCCCCAGACGGTTCCCGTCGAAACGGAGTTGTGCGTCGCGACAGCCACCGCAACGAACCGTCGGCAGCTCGCGCCCGATAGCGGATCGTGATGCTTTCCCCCTCGGGCAGCGACGCCGCCTGCCGGTCCGCGGCTCGGACGACGCCGATGTCCTCCGCCACCGCACCGTCCAGATGATCCTCGGGGTCGTCGAGGTCGTCGGAGCGACCGAGCCGGTGCCTCGGTGAAAGTCCGTCGACTTCCCCCTCCCCGAGCTGCCCGTCCAACAGCGACCGCAGGCTTCGAGAAGCCCACGTCACCTGGCCGGTGTCCACATCGGTGATGGTCGTGATGTCCGGCGACGCGGTCAACACCGCGTCGCGAAACGCGCGCGCCTGCTCCAATGCGGCGGTGGACTCGCGCTCGGCAGTGACGTCCTCGGAGAGCACCATCGCACCGATGATCTGACCCGAGGCATCGCGCAGCGGCCTTGCTTCGACCTGAAAGATTGCGCCCGTTTGGGGGCTGACGGTATCGAAAGAAGACTCTTCACCCGCGAGGGCCGACCGATAATGAGGCTCGAGGCGGGCGTACGCCTCCGGCGAGACGGTGTCACGCAGCAGTTGGCCCTCCATCCGATGTGGGTCGTAGCCCTCCGCCACCAGGTCAGCCCCCTCGACGAGCACAAATCGCAAGTCGGGATCCACGACGAAGACCGTGGTGTGCGGCAGGTTCGCCGCCAATTGTCGGTACCGTGCCTCGCTGGCATCGTCGAACATGGAGGGCGAGCCGATCAACGGGCCGTAGAAGCGGCGCATCCCCAGGTAGATCACGCCGGCGAGAGCCGTCGACGCCGTCACCGCGACGTCGAGGCCGTCGCCCATCGTCTCCCGCATCGCGTCGAGCATCCCCACGCCGGAGTCGAGATGCGATGCATGGCTGTCGAACCCCGACAGCAGATGCACTGCATGGATGAGGTGGTGCGCAGAGCAGGTCAGAAAGATCGCCGCTGTTGCCACCGCCAGGCGGTTGTTCCGCAACTGCCCGGTCCGCAGCAGTCCGCGGACGATGAACAGCACTATCCCCAGGTACGCCGTAGCGGTGATCCCGTTGAGGATCACCACCCACACCCAGCCACTCACAGCGCGTCCTCACCGAATCGACATCGTAGACACGCACTGCGGTTCCACTCGGTACACGAGACGGGCATGACGCGACCCCCCAGGGTTGTAGCCCAGTGCGTCGCGGGGCCGACCGGGATCGGAGTAGATACTCGCCCCACCGAAAACCGGAGTCGACCAGCGTGTCCGCGCACTGATGATCTGCGAAGATTATCCCAATTCGAATCCTTCCGTCGCCATTGGAACAGTGGGACAGCAGGGTGTCGGCCTGGTGATCTCACCGTCCTGCGCAACCTGCTGTCGAGCGGCGGGCCAAGTCCGCGCTCGGCGGAATCGGTTGAGGTTCGAGCACACTCGGCGGCGCACCCACGGCCATCGTCGTCTTGGCGCGGGCGTAGGTCTCGCCTCGTAACCCGGTCAGACGGTCGCAAGCACGTCGATGTCGGTCACACCGGCCTTCTCGCACCGACGAAACGTTCGAGAACTAAGCACAAGCAAGAAATCACCGAGCTGATCCACGAAAGCAGGCCTCGTCGACGCGTCGACGAGGCCTGCTATACGGGGTTCGCTCAGGAAGCGGAACCGGACGAGAGAAGCTGCAGGATCGGGATATCGGAGATCGTGCTGCCAGTGCTGCTGCCGGTCGAGAGCAGGCTGGAAATGAAGGAAGAGATGTCCATGAAATTTCTCCGTACGCCGAGGGGGATACCACGACGCGGGGATTGAGCCCCGCGACCGAGAGTATGTATATCGGATACAAACGACCCATGTGACGGTTTTTGCCGAACCGAACCTTTCGCGACCCCGCTGCGGGCATCTGCCGAGGGTCGACGCGCCGCTATTCGGGCAATCGACCTACTCGGCGCGCAGCGCGTCGGGTAAGAAGCACTCATGCCTTTCGCCGACGAACTCATCGGCCCGGATGCAGCCCGCACGCTGTTGCGAACCATCCGGACCGCAGCACCGAAAGCAGATCTGTCCGTACTCGAAGAAGCGGTCGATCAGTTGGGACCGCTCGCGCTGCGAGCCCGCGCCGATCTACTGCGCGATGCCCTTCTCACGGGATTACCCGGCGACTACGCGGAGTTCGCTCGCACCATCCGACGGGCCGCCGAGGATCCGGACGTGCAGGGCTGGTCGATCTGGCCGGTCACGAGCGCCGTGGCATCGAAGGCCGTGGACGAGCAGACATCCGCCGCGTTCGACGACGGAATGTCGCTGCTGGCCGAACTCACCGGTCGACTCACCTCCGAGTTCGCCATCCGCACTTTTCTGCGAGCCGATGCGGATCGGGCGCTCGAGATCGCGCTCGAATGGACGCAGTCATCGGACGAGCACGTGCGCCGTCTGGCGTCGGAAGGTACCCGCCCGTACCTGCCGTGGTCGGTGCGCGTCCCTGCGATTCTTGCGCGGCCGGGCGTCACGGTGCCGATCCTGGATGAGCTCTACCGGGACGACAGTGACTACGTTCGGCGTTCTGTCGCCAACCACCTCAACGACTTCAGCCGAGACGTTCCGGATCTGGTCGTCCGATCCGCTGAGCGGTGGCTCGACGCGCCGGACGCGAACACCGACCGGCTTGTGCGACATGCGCTTCGGACGGTGATCAAGAACGGACACCGTGACGCACTTGCGCTACTCGGGTTCTATCCGGCCGACTTGGACGTGGACGGCCCCAACCTCGACGTTGCGGAGCTACGGATCGGCGACAGCGTGCACTTCGAAGCCTCGATCCGCAACGTCGGCACCGAGCCGGCCAAGGTCGCGATCGACTACATCGTTCACCACACCAAAGCCAACGGCGGGATGACAGGCAAAACGTTCAAGCTGACGACGAGAACGATCGCGCCCGGTGAGACCATCGACGTTGCGCGGCAACACTCGTTTCGGACGTTGACCACGCGGAAGTACTACCCCGGCCCGCACTCGATCGAACTCCAGATCAACGGTGTGAGTTACGGTTTCGTGGAGTTCGTGCTCGTCGGCTAGCCGCGGGCTTTGTACCGCCCACATGCAGCACAACGGGTACGTCCGTACGGTCGAAGAGGTGCACAAGAAGTGGCGGTGGCTGGCGGTGATGCTCGGCGTCGCCGTGCTCGTCGCCACGCCCTCGGTGATCGAGCGCCTGCCCGTCGGCGCGTCGGACATCGGTGCGGCCGAACTGCTCTCTCGCGTCCAGTCCTCCACCGCGACCCCGTATTCGGGTTACGCCCAAGCGGTCGGTGGCGTCACACTGCCGGTCACCGACGGACTCGGCGGCCTACCGGATCTGCTGGGCGACACCACGACCCTGCGCGCCTGGTATCGAAGCCCGGACAGCTGGCGCATCGACACCGTGCGCCTCGCCGGAGAGCGCGGTCTGTACCGGAGCCCGGCGCGACTGTGGAGTTGGGACTACGAACAGAACACGGCCGTGGTGACCCCGGTCCCCGAGCCGAGTCTGCGCCTGCCTCGCCAAGCCGACCTGCTGCCCCCGGAGCTCGGGCAGCGGTTGCTCAGCGAGGCGACCGCCGATGAGGTCACCCGGCTGCCGACTCGTCGGATTGCCGGCCTGGACGCCCCCGGTCTCCGGCTGATCCCCGGCGAGCCGCAGAGCACCATCACCGAGGTCGACGTGTGGGCCGACCCGGAGACTGGGCTGCCGCTGCAGGTCGACGTGCTGGGCGACGGGGCCGCTCGCCCAATCGTCAGCACCGCGTTCCTCGACTTCTCCTCCGCCACCCCCGACGCCGCTACCGTCCGTTTCGTCCCGCCGCCGGGTACCGATGTGCAGCAGCAGGACGGTCTCGACGTCGCCTCGTTCGCCGACCGGATCGACTCCGCCCGTCTTCCGTCGACTCTGTCCGGACTCGGTCTGAGGGATCGCGGCGGCCAGGCTGCGGTGGGAATATACGGCCGCGGTGTGACGGAGTTGATCGCCGCTCCGCTGCCGCGCCGCGCCGCGCGCGGGCTCGTCGAGCAATTGCGGGCTGCCCCGGGCGCAGTCGTCGACGGCGGCAGCGTCGCACTGTCGATCGGCCCGCTCAACGTCCTGATCACCGAGCCCACCGGCGACCGGCGACGCTACCTGCTCTCCGGCACCGTCACCGCGGAAACCCTGGCCACCGCCGCCCAGCAGCTCGAAGGAGCAGCCACATGATCCGCACGACCGGTCTGACCAAGAGCTACGGATCGGTGCGCGCCGTCGACGGCGTCGACCTGGACGTGCGCGCCGGCGACATCTACGGCTTCGTCGGTGCCAACGGCTCCGGCAAGACGACGACCGTGCGCATGCTGCTCGGGCTGGTCCTGGCCACCTCCGGGCAGATGCAGGTACTCGACGAGGAGATGCCGCGGCGACGCAGGAGCGTGCTGCCGCGGGTCGGCGCGCTGATCGAGAACCCCGCCGCCTACCCCAACCTCTCGGGACGCCGGAACCTCACCCTGCTCGACGCGGCCGGGCCGGGTGGTTCCCGTCGCAGCCGGACCGCCCGCGTCGGCGAGGCCCTCGAACAGGTGGGGCTCGGCGGGGTGGGACGCAGACCGGTCAAGCAGTACTCGCTCGGCATGCGACAGCGCCTCGGCTTGGCGGCGGCACTGATGCGCACGCCCGAGCTACTGATCCTCGACGAGCCGACCAACGGTCTCGATCCACAGGGAATTCTGGAGATTCGAGAGTTGCTCCTGGGCCTGCATGCAAAGGGCACCACGGTGTTCCTCTCCAGCCACCTGCTGGCCGAGGTGGAGCAACTGTGCGACCGAGTGGGAGTGCTCGATCGGGGTCGCCTCGTTCTGCAGGATCAGCTCTCCGCGTTCCAGCAGCCCACCGGGCGGGTGCTCGTGCGCACCCCCGACCCGGCCGACGCGGTGACGGTGCTCTCCGGAGTCCAGAACGCCACCGTGATGCAGCGTGACGGGCAGCAGCTCGTGATCGAACACCCGGATGCTGCCGTGCTCAATCGATTGCTCGTCGAAGGCGGGGTGCGGGTGAGTGAGCTGATGACGCAGCAGATGAGTCTGGAGCAGTCCGTGCTGGCCGCCACCGGCACCAGCGCCGACCGAGTCGACGGTCCCGTCCGCTCCACCCGGACGGAGGTGACCGCATGATCGGCGTCGAGCTGCGCGCGATGCTGAGCCGTCCCCGCACGTGGGTCGTCATCCTCCTGCTCAATCTGCTGCCCACCATCGTCGCGGGCCTGCTGGCCCTCACCGATGTCGGCCCGCGGCCCGGCGAAGGCCCAGCCTTCCTCTCTGCGGTACTCACCAACGGCCAGCTCTTCCCGCTCGCCGCGCTCGCGATCGTGCTGCCACTGTTTCTGCCCGTAGCGGTGTCGGTCATCGCCGGCGACGCCGTCGCCGGGGAGGCCCAGGCCGGCACCCTGCGCTACCTGCTCGCCCGCCCGGTGGGACGGACGAAGCTTCTTGTGGCGAAGCTGATCTCGGTGGCCGCCTTCGTGCTTCTGGCCGTGGTCATCGTTGCCGCTGTCGCATACTTCGTCGGCACGACGCTGTTCGATACGACGACGTTGGCAGGCGTCTCCAGCGTGTCCGGCACGGTGCTGACCGATCAGCAGGTCGCCGCGCGCACCGTCATCGCCGTGCTCTACGTGACGCTGTCCATGCTCGGAGTCGCCGCCATGGGCCTGTTTCTGTCGACCTTGACCGACTCTCCGCTCGCCGCGACGCTGGGCGCATTGGCGTTCCTCATCGCCAGCTCGCTGCTGCTGACGCTGGACGCCGCCGACGCCATCGCGCCGTATCTGCCGACGCGGTACTGGCTGGCCTTCGTCGATCTCTTCCGCGACCCGGTGCCGACGCGGGACCTGATGCGCGGCGTGGGTCTACAGGGCGTCTACGTCGTGGTCCTCCTGGGAGCGGCGTGGGCGAACTTCACGACCAAGGACATCACGAGCTGAGACGGCTGCAGTCAGCTGCGCCGAGTTCGACGGTGGAATCGCCGTCCAACTGGGCCGAGACCATCGCGCCGACGAGAGGATCGCGGGGCAGATTTCCGTGGTCGACGGTGGAATCCGCACATACGCTCTGAACGGGGATGTCGATCGCGCCGTCGAGGCTGGCCGAGGTCGGCGGGGTCACCACCTGATCCAGTTCGGTCCAGATCGACACCCACTGTGGGCCCTCGGGCGTCTCGTCGCCGGAGTTCAGGGCGGTGAGTACGGAGCTGTCCGGGGCGAGCTGTTGGCAAGCGGCCGCGCACTGGTCGGGCACGAACTGGGCCGCCAGAGCCGCCACCTGGGTGCCGTGGTGCGGGGAGCCGAGGGTCACGATGCGTCGGGCCTGCTCGGCACCGCCCAGATCGGCAGCCCAGATCCGGGCGACGACCCCGCCTGCGGAATACCCGACGACGTCGACCGAGGTCGCTCCCGTCCGAGTCAGAGCCGCGTCGACGGCGTCACGCAGGGTGCCCGCCTGCACGGTCAGGTCGCCGACGCCGCCGTCGGGCAGGGCTACGACGGTCGCGTCGCGGCCATCCTCCCGCAGTTCGGCCGCGAGCACGTCCAACGACTCGGTGGAACCGCCGAACCCGGGGATCAGCAGCACCGGGCCGGGAACGGACTGGTCGACGCTCGCGACGGGGTCGCTCGTGGGGCGCGTGACGACGAAAGCAGCCACGGCCGCGACGATTCCGACCAGGAGGAGAGCGAGTACAGCGAACACGAGACGACGGCGAGCCGGGGCGAGGGAGGCGAACACTCCATCCAGTGTGCCTGGAGATCACGCCTGATCGAGGACCACCGGAGGAACGAGCACGAACTTTCCGACGTGGTCCTTCTCCAGGAAGCGCTGCTGCGCCGCCGCGATCTGCTCGAGCGGAAACGACTCGGCCAGCAACGGACGAATTTCACCCGCTTCGATGTAGGACACGAGGTTCGGAAACACTTCCTCATTCCACGCTGTGCAGCCGAGGAGCGTCAGATCGTTCAGGTACATCGTCCGTAGATCCAACGCGACGAGGGGTCCCGCGATCGCACCCGAGGACACGTACGTTCCCCCACGAACGAGAAGGTCGAGCAGGGGACCGAAACCGTCGCCGGCAACGTTGTCGATCACCACATCGACGCTATGCGTGCCGAGGGTGCCCACCAGATCTGCGTCGCGCGCGTAGACCTCGTCGACGCCGAGTTCGCGGAGTTGGTCGTGCTTGGCGCGGCTCGCGACGCCGATCACGCGCGCGCCGCGTCGGGCGGCGAGTTGTACTGCGGCAGAACCGACTCCACCCGAGGCACCGGTGACGAGCACCGTCGACCCTCGACGAAGTCCCGCGCGGGCGATCATGTTCTCCGCCGTGCCGTAAGCACACGGAATGGTCGCCAGCTCGGCGTCGGTCCAATCACAATCGACCACGAAGACCTCGCTCGCCGGAACGACGACGAACTGGGCGAACGCGCCGTCCATATCCGAACCCAGCCAGCGCGTCTCGCCCGACGAGAATCCGTCGACACGCATGCACGATCGAACCAGGACCCGGCGACCGACGATGGATTCCTCGGTCCCGGCACCCGCGCACACGACCCCGCAGCAGTCCGTGCCCTGAATCAGCGGAAAGGGCGTCGCATCGTTCCACCCGCCGTCGGAGTACCAGCCCACGCGCGTGTTGATTTCGGTGTTGTTCATCCCTGCCGCCAGAACTCGCACGAGCACCTCACCCGGACCCGGCACTGGCGTGGGCACCTCGGACACGACGAGTGTGTCGTAGCCACCGGCGCCGGTGGTGACGATTGCCGTCATCAGGTCACGAGCGCTGTGCACCTCGTCAGTTCGCATGAACTGATTTTGCAGGAACGACGCGGCGAACAGGTCGATTCGGCGCTGGATCGCGCTACCGAAAAGGCCCCCGACACACTGTTGCATGTCGGGGGCCTGCTGGTGGAGCCGCCTAAGAGAATCGAACTCTTGACCTTTTCATTACGAGTGAAATGCTCTACCGACTGAGCTAAGGCGGCGTGCCTTTCGGCGTTGGTGAGTCTAACGGAGGAGCCCGTCGAAACTAAAATCGCCCTCCCCCGAGCCTCGATGCCGGCCTGCTCCTAGCGCAGGACATCCCCGAGCGTCGCCACCATCGCATAGATCGCAAACTTCGGCTTTGCGTTGACCGCCAACGACTCTCGGCATTCGAGGATTGCCTCGATACTCTTCAGCAGCGCCTCGGGCGGCACCGCTTTTGCCATGCGCTCGACCTGCTCGGCCATGTCGGGGTGCGTCGCGGTCGCGGTCGATCCGTACGAGCGCGCAAGGGCATCTCGATACAGTCCGACCAGATCCATCAGCGCGCGATCGAGTGAATCGCGACCGGTTCTGGTGGCACGCGACTTCTGCCGCTTCTCGAGATCCTTGAGCACCCCGGCGGAGCCACGCAGCGCGCCCGCCGCACCCTTCCCGGTACCGCCTGCGCCCAGAGCAGTCCGCAGCTCCTCGGTCTCGGCCTCGTCACGCGAGGCACTCATCTCCTTGGCCTCGTCCTCGGCAGCCTTCACCAGCTCCTCCGCCGCGAGGTACGCCTGATTGGGCCGGGCCGCAGCCGACGCCAGCGCCAGTGCCCGTTTACGCCGCGCCCGCGCATCCTCGTCGGTGGCGAGACGGCGCGCCCTGCCCACGTGGCCACCGCTGATCGACGCGGCCCACTCGGCCGTCTCGGCGTCGAGCTTGTCGCGCGTCTGCAGCACCTGCGCGATCGCCGGCACCGTAGGCGTCACCAGCGAGACGTGACGGCACCGCGAGCGCAGAGTCACCGAGATGTCCTGCGGATCGACCGACGGCGCGCACAACAGGAATACCGTCCGCGCGGGCGGCTCCTCGACGACCTTGAGCAGTACGTTTCCGGCACCTTCGGTGAGCCGGTCGGCGTCCTCGACCACGACCACCTGCCACAACCCGGTGCTGGGTCGACGCGAGGCGATGGAGACGATGTCGCGCATCTCCTTGGTGCTGATGCTCAATCCCTCGGGCACGACGCGTCGCACATCACCGTGGGTACCGGCCATGGTCGTCGAGCAGGCCTGGCAGTGACCGCACCCCGGAACGCCCTCGGTGGTGCACTGCAATGCTGCCGCGAAACACAGGGCGGCGATGGAACGACCGGACCCGGGCGGGCCGGTGAACAGCCACGAATGCGTCATCGCCGACGAGTCGACGCCGGTGCGAGCAGCCACCGCTGCGGCCGTCAGATCGGCCTCGACATCTTCCTGACCGACCAATCGATCGAACACACCCGCCATGCACGCAACCCTAGTGGTTGGGGCCGACAACCCGAACCCGCGAACTCGAAGTTACGGACGCGTTCGGCACGACAAACGTCCACAACTTCGAGCTCGACCGGCTATTCGCTGTCGGTCTTCTTCGCCGGGCTCTTCTTGGCCGGAGCCTTCTTCGCAGCAGTGGTCTTGGTAGCGGTCTTCTTGGCCGCGGCTTTCTTGGCCGGAGCCTTCTTCGCTGCGGCCTTCTTCGCCGGAGCCTTCTTCGCAGCGGCCTTCTTGGCCGGAGCCTTCTTCTTCACCGGTCCACGAGCACGCCTGTCCGCCAACAACTCCGACGCACGATCGTCGGTGATCGACTCGACCTCGTCGTCCTTGCGCAGACTCGCGTTGGTCTCACCGTCGGTGACGTACGGCCCGAAGCGACCGTCCTTGATCACCATCGGCTTCTCACTGACCGGATCGACGCCCAGCTCACGCAGCGGCGGCTTGGCCTCACCCTGACGACCCCGACGCTTGGGCTCGGCGTAGATCTTGAGCGCCTCTTCCAGCGTGACGGTGAACATCTGATCCTCGTCGGCGAGCGAGCGAGAATCGGTGCCCTTCTTCAGGTACGGGCCGTAGCGACCGTTCTGCGCCAGAATCTCTTCCTTGGACTCCGGATCGACTCCGACGACGCGCGGCAACGAGAGCAGCTTGAGCGCATCCTCTAGCGTGATGGTCGCCAGGTCCATGGACTTGAGCAGAGAACCGGTGCGCGGCTTGGGGCCGGTCGCCTTCTTCGCAGCCGCCTTCTTGGCCGGAGTCTTCTTGGCCGCGGCCTTCTTCACCGCAGTCTTGACGCCACCGCCGCCGTCACCGTCGTTACCGGACGGCACCGGGACGATGTCGGGCTCGGGAGGTGTGGGTTCGGGTTCCGGCTCGGGCAGGATCTCGGTGACGTACGGCCCGAAACGACCTTCCTTGGCCACGATGTCATGACCGGTCAACGGGTCGACACCGAGCTTGCGTCCCTCTTGCGGTGTGGCGAAGAGCTTTTCGGCGAAGTCGATCGTCAACTCGTCCGGCGGGAGATCGTCGGGCAGGTTGGCGCGCTGGCTGATCGGATCCCCGTCGGGATCGTCGTCGTTCTTCACCATGCGCTCGAGGTACGGACCGTAACGGCCTACGCGCACATGGATTTCGCGACCCTCGGAGTCGTCGAACAAGCGGATGGAGTTGATGGTGCGCGCATCGATCTCTTCGAGATTCTGGCCGACCATCTTCTTCAGGCCACCGGAGCGGGCCACCGAACCTTCGGCACCGGTCTCGCCGCCGAAGTAGAAGCTCTGCAGCCAATTTCCGCGTCGCTCACGGCCTCCCGCGATGGCGTCGAGGTCGTCCTCCATGCCTGCGGTGAAGTCGAAGTCCACCAGACGCCCGAAGTGCGCCTCCAACAAAGCAACCACCGAGAACGCCACCCACGACGGCACCAGTGCGCTGCCGCGCTTGTAGACGTACCCGCGGTCGAGGATGGTCTTGATGATCGACGAATACGTCGACGGCCGACCGATTCCCAGTTCCTCGAGCGTCTTGATGAGCGACGCCTCGGTGAAACGCGCGGGCGGGTTGGTGGTGTGACCGTCGGGATCGAGCTGGGTTGCGGTGACGGCCTGGCCCTGAACCAGTGCGGGCAAACGAGATTCGGCGTCGTCGGACTGTCCGCCGGCCTGATCGTCGACGCTCTCCACGTACGCCTTGAGGAAGCCGGCGAACGTGATCGTGCGACCCGATGCGGAGAACGTGCACTCCTCGCCGGTTCCTGCCGTTCCGGTGATGCGCAGTGTCAGCGTGGTGCCGCGAACGTCGGCCATCTGCGACGCAACCGTGCGCTGCCAGATCAGCTCGTAGAGCCGGAATTCGTCGGTCTGCAGGGCCGAGTGCAACTGACCGGGCGTCTGGAAGACGTCACCGGACGGGCGGATCGCCTCGTGGGCCTCCTGCGCGTTCTTGACCTTGCGGGTGTACTGACGCGGCGACGGATGGACGTACTCCGGTCCGTAGAGCTCGGTCGCCTGGGTGCGTGCCGCCGAGATCGCCGACGCGGACAGCGTCGTCGAGTCGGTACGCATGTACGTGATGTAGCCGTTCTCGTACAGCCGCTGCGCAACACGCATGGTGCGCTCGGAACTGAAGCGCAACTTGCGGGCGGCTTCCTGCTGCAGCGTCGACGTCATGAACGGCGGGTACGGCTTACGCGTGTAGGGCTTGTCCTCGGCGGACGCGACCGTCAGATCGACGCCTTCGAGAGCCTCGGCGAGGCGTCGGGCACGGGGTTCGTCGAGGACGGTGACCGCGTCGGACTTGAGCTTGCCGTCGGCCCCGAAGTCGCGGCCGGCGGCGACGCGATTGCCGTCGACATTGACCAGACGGGCACCGAAACTGCGCGGCGTGGCGTCGGCTCCGGCGTCGAGCGTGGCGGAGATATCCCAATACTCGGCACTGCGGAACGCCATCCGCTCGCGTTCACGCTGGACGACGATGCGGGTGGCGACCGACTGCACTCGGCCTGCCGAGAGCTTCGGCATGACCTTCTTCCACAGCACCGGGCTGACCTCGTAGCCGTAGAGACGGTCGAGGATACGACGGGTCTCCTGGGCATCGACGAGGTCTTGGTCCAGGTCGCGGGTGTCGGCCGCAGCAGCGAGGATGGCCGGCTTGGTGATCTCGTGGAACACCATGCGTCGAACGGGGATCTTGGGGTTCAGGGTCTCGAGGAGATGCCAAGCGATGGCCTCACCCTCGCGGTCGGGGTCAGTGGCGAGATAGAGCTCGTCGGCGTCCTTGAGCAGGCTCTTGAGCTCTGCGACCTTGCTCTTCTTCTCGGGCGAGACGACGTAGAGGGCCTCGAAATCGTGGTCGACGTCCACGCCGAGACGCGCCCAGGGCTCACCCTTGTACTTGGCGGGGACGTCCGCGGCACCGCGGGGAAGGTCGCGAATATGGCCGACGGAGGCCTCGACGACGTAGTTGCTCCCGAGGTACGGGGCGATCTTCTTTGCCTTGGTCGGAGACTCGACGATGACCAGACGACGTGGCTCGGCGGAGCTGTCCCCCGTGCCGTTGTTACGTGCTGCCACCTTGCTGCCGAACCTTCCCTAGTGCGTTTTCACAGGCAGATTTGCCTGTCCCACTACTAACAGACTGACATACGTCGGCCAAATACTCGCAGATCAGTCATAGATCGTCCTACTCGGCGTGGGGCCAATTGGTACGCGCGTCCACGTTCTGTGGAGCCTCCCCGACGTTCTCGGTGAGGCGCAACAGCCGCCGTCGACCGGTGATTCGCAGGCCCGGATTGGAGCCGCGAGTGCCGATGAGCGTCGGAGCAATGCCCGCGCGCATCAACGACTGAGCGAGGACGGAGTGAGTCTCCGGCGCGTGCGGATCGAGGCCCAACACGTAGCGTTCGCCCTCCGCCTCGGGGCGACCCGACGCGAGCACCCAGGCGCGCAGTTCGCGCGAACCCGGTACCCACCCGGGCGGGACGGCCTTGACCGCGCCCTTGGTCCACAGAGACGCCAATGCGGACAGTTCGGGCACCGACGCCGTACGCACCAGTGGCCTGTCCTCTTCCGATCGACCGAGCTCCGGCGTCAGACCGCATTGCTCGATGAGTTCGGCGATGGCATCCGCGCGCCACTGCGCGTCGACCACGACGGAAATTCGGGCCGCACCCGCGGAGGTGACGACATGGCCGGTGGCAGCCAGCAGCCCACTGAGATCGGTCACCGCGGGCGGCAACGACTCGGCGGAGAAGAACGACAGCTGGTTCACAGCATGGACATTAGGACATCGACGCCCGCGCTCACGGCTTTCGGCACACCCCGGTGGTTCGCGGAAACGAAACATCCCCCTTTCCCATCGGTCCTGCAAGACCGATGGGAAAGGGGGATGACGGTTCTCGACTCCGAAAAGAAGAGAATCAGACTGCGCGAACGCCCGTTGCCTGAGGACCCTTGGTGCCCTGACCGACCTCGAACTCGACGCGCTGGTTCTCCTCGAGGGTGCGGAAGCCGCTGCCCTGAATCTCGGAGTAATGGACGAAGACGTCAGCGGAGCCGTCTTCTGGTGCGATGAATCCAAAGCCCTTTTCGGCGTTGAACCACTTCACAGTTCCCTGAGCCATGCTTTTCCTTCTCTTTCTAACACCGGATTCGATGGAGCGCACTTTCGGTCCATCGGGCCGGTTCCGACCGCTGCACTTTCTACGAATCCCCCTCAGGATTCCCCCTGACGGACGAGCTCTTCCAGTACCGCGCCCGCAACGATAGATCCTGCGAGCGTAGAACGAACACAGAAGCTGCGACCGGGACAAGTGAACCATGAGTTCAGCGTTCGCAACAGTCGAAAGTCGACCCTTTTCGAACAATTTGTCCGTGTTGTCGAAACGGACAACGTCCGACGGGCGAACAGCCGCTGCCACCAGGGCACGAACGAACCCAGCAGGGTGCGCGCTAGCATAAGGTTTGGTCGCGAAGAGCCCGACGGCACTTGTAGATCGAACGAATGCATGGAGACCGGCAGTGAGCGAGACACATCCGCACGGCAGTGCGGATGTCGGGAGTTACGGGCAGCGGTTGCTCGATCGAGTGTTGGCTGGATCGCCCGCGAGCGAAAGCCCGTTGACCCACGTCGCCGAACTGCCGGCACGGGCCTCGCAGTTCGCCTCCTGGCCGTCGTGGGTGGGCCCGGAAGTGGTGCAGGTGATCACCTCTCGTGGGATCTCACAACCGTGGACGCATCAGGCGCAGGCGGCAACACTCGCGGCCGAAGGCAATCATGTGGTGCTCTCGACGAGCACCGCTTCGGGTAAATCGCTGGCGTATCAACTGCCGATTCTGACGACACTGTCCACCGATGCCCGGGCAACCGCACTGTATCTGGCCCCCACCAAGGCCCTCGGTGCCGATCAGCTACGCACCACGATCTCGATCACCGACGAGTTACGTTCGGTGTCAGACGAACTCGCCGAGGTGTTCCCCAGCGCGTACGACGGCGACACCCCGATCGAAATACGTCAGTGGGCCCGCGCCAATGCGCGGTGGATCTTCACCAATCCCGACATGCTGCATCTCGGCATCCTCGGCTCGCACGAGCGGTGGTCGCGCTTCCTCCGCAATCTCCGATACGTCGTGGTGGACGAATGCCATTACTACCGTGGCGTTTTCGGATCCAACGTGGCCTTGGTGCTGCGTCGGTTGCGACGTCTGTGCGAACGGTACGGAGCATCCCCGGTGTTCGTGCTCGCCAGTGCGACGACGTCCGAACCGGGGCGAGCAGCCAGTCGACTCATCGGAGCGCCCTGCGAGGAGATCACCGAGGACGGGTCCCCGCACGGGGCCCGCACCGTCGCACTGTGGGAACCACCGCTGCTCAAGGAGATCACCGGCGAAAACGGCGCTCCGGTAAGGAAGTCCGCCGGTGCGGAAGCGTCGCGCATCATGGCCGACCTACTGGTGGAGGGTGCCCGAACGCTGGCGTTCGTGCGGTCCAGGCGCGGAGCCGAGGTGACCGCGCTGGGTACCCAGAGGATTCTCGCCGACGTCGATCCGCAATTGGTACGACGCGTCGCCGCCTATCGCGCAGGGTATTTGGCCGAGGACCGGCGCAAGCTCGAATCCGATCTGTCCGACGGCACCCTACTCGGCGTCGCGACCACCAATGCGCTCGAATTGGGCGTCGACATCGCCGGTTTGGACGCGGTGATCGTCGCCGGTTTCCCCGGCACCGTCGCGTCGTTCTGGCAGCAGGGTGGCCGGGCCGGGCGACGCGGGGAGGGCTCGCTGCTGGTGCTCGTGGCGCGCGACGATCCGCTCGATACGTATCTGGTGCACCACCCGGCAGCGCTGCTGGACAAGCCCGTCGAGGCGACCGTCACCGATCCCACCAACCCGTACATCCTTGCTCCGCAATTGCTTTGCGCTGCAGTCGAACTGCCGATCACGCTGGCCGAGGCCGAGGGTTTGAGCGCGGAATCGGTACTCGAAGAGCTCGAGCTGAAGGGCTACGTGCGCAAGCGTCCGCACGGCTGGTTCATCACTCCCGAGGGCCAGCAACTCTCACCGCACGGTGCGGTGAACATTCGCGGCGGAACCGGTGTGCAGGTGGCCATCGTCGACGGCGAGTCGGGCCGCATGCTGGGCACCGTCGACGGGGGTCGAGCTCCTGCCACCGCCCACCCGGGTGCCGTCCACATCCACCAGGGTGAGTCGTTCGTCGTCGACGAACTCGATCTCGATGCCGGTCTCGCGCTGGTGCACGCGGAGCAGCCCGAGTGGAACACCTCGGCCCGCGAGGTCACCGACATCTCGATCACCGCGGTGCACGAATCCATCGACTACGGCGAGGTACGCGTCGCGCTGGTGCAGGTGAACGTCACCCATCAGGTCGTCGGATATCTGCGACGCCTCCTCTCCGGCGAGGTACTCGATTCCATCGAACTCGACATGCCTGCACAGACCCTCGACACCCGAGCCGTCATGTACACGATCACACCGGAGTTGTTGGAGCACAGCGGTGTTCCGTACGAACGATTCCCCGGATCGCTGCACGCGGCAGAACACGCTGCCATCGGATTGCTCCCTCTGGTGGCGACCTGCGATCGCTGGGACATCGGCGGAGTCTCGACGGCCCTGCATCCCGATACGGGCCTGCCCACGGTCTTCGTCTACGACGGATACGACGGCGGAGCGGGATTCGCCGATCGCGGTCACGTGGCCATCGCCGATTGGCTCACGGCCACGAAAGACGCCATCGTCTCGTGCGAATGCCAGACCGGCTGCCCGTCCTGTGTGCAATCACCCAAGTGCGGAAACGGCAACGATCCACTGGACAAAGACGGTGCTGTTCGAGTGTTGACTTCGGTACTGGCGGCCATCACTCGCGAGGGGTGAGCCAGGATTCATTGCACCACCGCGCATTCACGTTTGACGATGACCACAGCAGCCGCGGCTGTCGCAATGACGACGAGCAGAATGACGGGCAGGCTCAGATCGTGCAGCACCCCGTCGCCGAAGTCTCCATCGAGGAACACCGAGAAGTCCCACAGTCCGTGGAAGAACATCGCGACGACGATCAGCCCGAACCCGCGCCGGAACAGGTAGAGAACGAAGCCACTGAACGTCGCCAGCACAACCTGGAAGATGCCGGACGGTCCCTGTCCCATGAAGATGTTCGGAATGTGGAACAGACCGAATGCGACCGCTGTCCACAACGCGCACCAGGCCTCCGGCCGCCCGCCGCTTCGCATGCTGCGCAGAAAGATTCCACGGAACAGCACCTCCTCGGCGAATCCGACGAGCACCGCCGTCAGCGCCACGGCCACGATCAGGTCTGCGCCGACCACCGCCCAGTCGACGGCGATCAGCCGCGGGACGATGGCAAGACCGAACAGAATCGGCGGCACCCAGAGAACTACCGACATGGGCAGCCGCACCGAGTCCCGCCAGATCGAGTCCCATCGCGCCCAGAAGAGAAACGCGACGAGAAGCACCGATCCCACCGCCAATGGAATGACCGCGGTTCGGTAGACATTGTCGGTGGTGGCGAACCAGTCGCCGTAGTCGATCCCCGAGGCGAATTGCATGCCCGCAACGACGATGATGTAGGCAATCACGACGGCGATTCCGACGAGCGGAGTCGGCGCGATGCGGTGCGCACGGACCCCCTGCGTCGATTTTCCATGCACAGCGTTCATGGCGTTCTCGCACCTTTCGAGAAAACTGTCGGGTCAGGCAGCCACGACGACGCGGACGCCTCTTGTGTCCACGATGACGCCGGCCGGTCCGCTGCCACTAGTTACTTTGGTCCTCATTTCGGATTCGTCGGTAGACCCTGTGGCCGATCGCACCCCCGGGCGAATGCACGGCTCGGCACGACAACCGTCGTGGCGCAGCTCGAACCGGTGGATACACCGATCCCGAAACAGCCTGTGCGCGTGCAACCCGATGCGTAACCAGGGACGGTGTCACCGCCGATGTGTCACGACGGGTCCGTCCGGCTGCGAATGGACAGTGCCGCAGCGGACGATCGGATGTGTTCTTCGGCCGACTTCATTGCGAGCTCCGCATCACCGGCTTCGACGGCGGCCAGAATCTGCCGATGTTCGGCATTCAGCTTGTCTGCCAACGAGTCCCAATCCTCGATCTCCAACAACGCAGCGAGGATGGGCGCACGCATCGATTCTCGGATTGCCGCGGTGAGCGACGCAACGAAGTCATTACCCGAGGCCTCGGCCAACGCGATGTGAAAGTTCGTGTCGGCGTCGTTGAAGACCTCTCGGGTGACACCCCGCGCTGCCATGATGTCCACCGCGTTCCTGGCCTGCTCGAGCTTGTCCTGATCAGGCGCGACCGCAGCAAGGTGAACACTTGCCCGCTCGAGAGCCACTCGGGTGCTGATCAAGTCGTCGATCCTGAAGTTGGCGAGCGCTACGTGCAGGCGAAGGAGACGAGTGAGCGCCGGCCGCGGCAGAGCCGCAACGAAGGTGCCGGCCCCTGGCCCCGATCCCGGTGACGAGCGCAGAATTCCGCTGCTCTCGAGGACGCGTACCGCTTCCCGGACCCCGGCCCGGCTGACGTCGAGCTGAGCTGCGAATTCCCGCTCGGGCGGCAGCGGATCCCCGACCCGGAGATCACCTGCCATGATCCGCTCCTCGATCGCGTCGATGACCAGCTCGTGCGCGCGGGCGCGCCGCACCGGCTTCCACGAAAGCGGTTCGTTCTGCGCCCGTCCAGCGTCGTCAGCCATATCGGTCATCCAACCAGAAGAAGGTTTGTGGCCTCAGCCTCTTGACCCCATCGAGTGTGATCCATAGCATTCATCATGTGGTCAGACCTCACACACCTTGAAGGTCTTGGAATGGAGCAACTGTGTACACACCCGATCTCGAACCGCTCGCGGGCAGCATCGGATTGTCCGCCGCGGTGGCGTGTCTACCGCTGCTGACGGTCTTCGTCGCGTTGGGCATTCTTCGATGGAAAGCCCACTTCGCCGGCCTGGCCGGGCTCGCCGTCGCGTTGGCCGTCGCGATCTTCGCCTACGACATGCCGGTAAACCTGGCCGGGCTGTCTGCCACCCAAGGCTTCGTCTTCGGGTTGTTCCCGATCGTGTGGATCGTGATCTGCGCGATCTGGTTGTACGAGTTGACCGTGGCGAGCGGGCGATTCGACGATCTACGCCGCATCATCGACGCCATCTCCGACGATCCGCGCATCCAGGCAATCATCATCGCGTTCGGCTTCGGTGGACTACTCGAAGCGCTCGCCGGATTCGGTGCCCCCGTCGCGATCACGGGCGTCATGCTCCTGGCCATCGGTTTTGCTCCGATGCGCGCAGCAGTCGTCGTACTGCTCGCCAACACAGCTCCGGTTGCGTTCGGAGCCATCGGCATTCCGATCCTCACCGCGGGCAACCTGACGGGCATCGATTACCACGAGATCGGCGCGTACGTGGGCCACCAGACCCCGTTCATCGCCCTGTTCGTACCACTGTTCATCGCGTTCCTCACCGATGGTCGACGCGGTGTCGCACAGACGTGGCCGGTCGCCGTGGCCGTCGGTGTCGTGTTCGCCATTGCCCAGTGGGTCAGTGCAACCTGGATCTCGGTCGAGCTGACCGACATCATCGCCTCGCTGGCAGGCATCGCTGCCGCAGTGGTCGTCCTGCGGTTCTGGAAGCCGGCCGGATCCGACGAAGCCCGTGAGCGCATCCTCTTGGACCGAGACGCCAATCTCGATTCGGGC
Organism: Rhodococcus sp. ARC_M12; assembly: GCF_022810385.1. NCBI lineage: Bacteria > Bacillati > Actinomycetota > Actinomycetes > Mycobacteriales > Nocardiaceae > Rhodococcus > Rhodococcus sp. ARC_M12. Next base: position 72,829 of record NZ_JALGQI010000019.1, read on the forward strand.
AGTTCGGGCAGTTCGGGCCCCGCTCCGATCACACCTGCACCCGTCGCCACTCGCACCCTCGAGGCCACGCCCCTGACGACGCAGCGCGTGTGGCTTGCACTGTTTCCCTATCTACTGATCATCGCGGTGTTCTGCGTGGCCAAACTCTGGTCGCCGGTCACCAGGTTCCTGGCGTCGACCGACATCGCGGTTCCGTGGCCCGGCCTCGACGGCAACATCCTCACCGCGGCGGGCTCACCTGCCACCACCACCATCTACAAGTTCACATGGCTGTCGACACCGGGAACATTGCTGCTGATCTGTGGCGTCATCGTCGCTGCCGTCTATCGCGTCAGCGCTCCCGACGCCGTCCGCCTGTTCGGAAGCACCCTGATCAAACTTCGATTCTCCGCACTCACGGTCGGCGCGGTCCTTTCACTCGCCTACGTGATGAACCAGTCGGGGCAAACCATCACCATCGGTACCTGGATTGCCGGCACCGGCGCATTCTTCGCCTACCTCTCCCCGATCCTCGGGTGGCTGGGCACTGCAGTCACCGGTTCGGACACCAGCGCGAACGCACTGTTCGCGACGCTGCAGCAGACCGCCGCGATCAACGCCGGCATCGACCCCACCCTGCTGGTCGCCGCCAACACCTCGGGTGGTGTGGTGGGAAAGATGATCAGCCCGCAGAATCTCGCCATCGCCGCGTCCGCGGTGGGTTTGGTCGGTCGAGAGTCCGAGATATTCCGAAAAGTCATCTGGTGGAGCCTCGGCCTGCTGCTTGCCATCTGCCTCCTGGTCGGACTGCAGAGCTCGGTACTGGCCTGGATGCTTCCCTGACCCGTCGTTGTCAACATTGACCGAAACACTGCACAGAATCGAGACCATGACATGCCCATCACCCGGCAGATGCCCAAAGCTACCGACCTGCGCGAGGTCCTCTCGTTCAAGAAGCCCGATCTGAATCTGCGTCGGCGACGCCTCAACGCCGCACTCACCATCGACGATCTCCGCACCATCGCCCGTCGACGCACCCCGCGCGCGGCATTCGACTACACCGACGGTGCCGCCGACGCCGAGATCTCGCTGTCGCGGGCTCGACAGGCTTTCCGCGACGTGGAATTCCACCCCTCGATCCTGCGCGACGTCTCCCACGTTGACACCTCGACGACGGTGTTCGGCGGGCCCTCCGCGCTGCCGTTCGGCATCGCACCGACGGGGTTCACCCGCCTGATGCAGACCGAGGGTGAGTACGCCGGGTCTGCCGCAGCCGGAGCTGCTGGAATTCCGTTCTGCCTCTCGACCCTGGGCACCACGTCGATCGAGGACGTCAAGGCCACCAATCCGAACGGTCGCAACTGGTTCCAGCTCTACGTCATGCGAGACCGCGACATCTCGTTCGGGTTGGTCGAACGCGCCGCGAAAGCAGGCTTCGACACCCTCCTGTTCACGGTCGACACACCGGTTGCAGGCTCGCGTCTGCGCGACAAGCGCAACGGCTTCTCCATCCCTCCGCAGTTGACCGCGTCGACGATCGCCAACGCCATTCCGCGCCCCTGGTGGTGGTGGGACTTCCTCACCACGGCCAAACTCGAATTCGCATCGCTGTCGTCCACCGGAGGCACGGTCGGAGAACTACTCAACTCGGCGATGGACCCGTCCATCTCGTTCGAGGATCTCGACGTGATCCGGGAGATCTGGCCCGGCAAGCTGGTCGTCAAAGGTGTTCAGTCAGTGGCAGATTCGGCACGTCTCGCCGAACTCGGAGTCGACGGCATTATCCTGTCGAACCACGGAGGCCGACAACTCGATCGCGCTCCGGTCCCGTTCCATCTGCTGCCTCAGGTGGTGAGCGAAGTCGGCTCCGATTTCGAGGTAGCCATCGACACCGGCATCATGCACGGTGCCGATATCGTCGCCTCCATCGCGATGGGTGCATCGTTCACGCTCGTCGGCCGGGCGTATCTGTACGGCCTGATGGCCGGAGGGCGCGCCGGCGTCGACCGGATGATCGAGATACTGCGCGAGGAAATCGTGCGCACCATGCAACTGCTGCAGGTCAATTCACTTGCGGAACTGACCCCGGAGCACGTCACACAACTCACCCGATTCGCTCCCCTGCAATCAGGTGCGCGCACGTTCACGTCGAGCTGACCACTGCGGACGGATTGCCGCGACCCGTCGACGCCGTGGCGACATCTCGGCCACGGGCTGAGGTCCTCGGTCCTGGGGGCCGAAGCTTGGGTTCGAGGCTGGGGTTCGAGGCTTGGGTTCGAGGCAAACGCGCGCGCATTCGCTGAACGCACGCGAAATCGTCGGCCAGACGGGACGATTCCACGCGCACCTGGCAAACGCGCGCGCGTTTGCGATTCTGGCGGGCGGGCCGGCGGACGGGCTGTCCCTCACCCCGGCCCCGCCCGCGCCGAGGCGATCGCGTCGGACATCCCGAAGCGTCCGAGGAACACCGGCTGGCCGACCGTCACGATCACATCCCACTCGTCGATCGTGCACTCCCGCAGTTCTGTGCCCATTCGCCCCGCCAACCCCCGCGCCGTCTCACACGCATCGGACGCCCCGCGATCGAGAGCCCCTGCCCCGGCCAGGGCCGCGAGATCGGCCGCCGACTGCGCCTGATGACGAGCACCCAACGCCGAGCCGACGTGAATCACCATCACCACCAACGCAATCAACGCCGACATCGCCAGCGCCGCCAACACCGTCGCGCCGCCCTCGTCGTCCTGCAGCGCCCTCTGGAATGCGAGCCTCACTCCGCTGCAACCGGTTCCGCAGCCGCAACCGCCTCCGCAGACAACGTCAATCCCGGCAGCGGACTCGCCACCTCCACCCGCGCGACGAAGAACTCCCCATCCTCGGTCACCGTGACCCGAGCGCCCTCCGGCGCAACCCTCTCCCCCATCAACACAGCCTGGGCCGTATCACCCCTGGCCGCCAATCGAGCTGCCTCCCTGGCTGCATCGACGCACCCGATGTGCATCGTCACCGACACGATCGCCCCGATACACACCACGATCACCGCGACGATGGACGCGATCGCGAACGCCGCCTCCACCGTCACGGCACCATCGTCTGATCCTCGTCCGCAAGCGAACGAGAGTCCGTCACCGCCCAAGCTCAGACGGCAGTGTTCAGCGCTCGATCGATGATCCCCGTCAGTGCCGTCACGATGCTGTTGCCGGTCACCACCGTGTACAGCACCGCCCCGAATGCCGCAGCCGCGATGGTGCCGATCGCGTACTCCGCGGTCGACATGCCGTCGTCCTCCACGCCGAACAGCATGATCCGAGTCTTCAACTCCTGCAATGCGTTCTCGATCATCTCGATTCCCCTCCCTGTTCTCCGATGCGGCATCTCCGCACCGGACATGTGTGTGCGCGGCGGTCACAGCAGACCGCCGCCCAATACGTTGCCCGCCAGTCCGACCACCACGGGGATGATGCCGAGACAGATGAAGGCGGGCAGAAAGCACAGCCCCAACGGCCCGCTGATCAGCACACCCGCACGCTCGGCCGCGGCTGCCGACGCATCCTCGGCCCGCGTCCGTTGTGTCGCAGCAAGTTCCGTCATCGCCGACGCCATGGACGACCCGGCCCGGGCAGATCGCCGTGCCATCCTGGCCAGAGCCTCGGTCTCCGGATCCTGCGCGACGCTGTCCCAGGCGGTCTGCGCATCGGCACCGAGTTCGAGCAGATCGGCTGCCTTGCGCAGCGCGACACCGAACGACGCAGGTGCGGACTGCGCCGCTGCCGCAGCGGCGGTCGATATCGGTAAGCCTGACCGCAGACATGCGGCGAGCAGATCGAAGGTCGTGGCCACCGCGAGCGGATCGGGTATCGGCGCATCGACGGCGTCGGTATCGAGGCTGCTCTCGGGTGCCAGCCTGCGCAACCCGCCCGCGACCGAGGGCAGCATGATCAACGCCGTTGCCAGACAGAGCATCGTCGCCCACATCACGTCGTGACCTTGCCGGTGATCGCATCCGTCCACAGCAGTCCCGCGCAGCCCAGCGCCGTGCCGATGAGCAGCAGCATCCCTCCGAGCCCACCGCCGAGCAGAATCTGCAGCGGATTCGCACCCATCAACTGCCCGAGTGCAACGCCGAGGATCGGAAGACCAGCCAGCACCAACGCAGTAGCCCGTGCACCGGCGAGCGAGGCATCGGTTCGTTCACGAAATCGTCTGCGTCCCAGCATGTCCTCGCGGACCGCATCGAGCAGCTCGGCAAGTGCAAGTCCGTGCTCATCGGCCACCCGCCACGCAGCCGCCAATCGGTTCAGCTCCGGGTCCAGCAGCGGATCGGAGGACGCGATGCCGTCGGCCGGTCGGCCACCGAGCCTCGATCGCGAGGCCGCACCGCGCAGTGCTGCCGACGCGATACCGCCGCATTCATCCGCCGCAACCGCGCTGGCCGTGGCCGGATGGGACCCGACGCGGAGCTCGCCGATGACCACCTCGACCCCGGTTGCGAGCCAGTTCAATTCGTCGGCGCGCCGGTCGCGTTCGAGTCGCCGACGATAGCGCCGCCAACCGGTACTACCCGCCACCGCTGCCGCGCTCACGGCCCAGATTCCGCCGAACAACCACACCGTCACGGCCGCAACCACAGCGCAGCACACCGGCACAATCCATCGCGGCACGATGGGCGCCGTTCGTACCGCACGAGGCAACTCACGGAAACCGTTCGGCCACAGGCTCACTGCAGCAGCGAGGACCAGCAGCGCGGCCGTCATCGGGAATCTCCGCATCGACGGTCGAGCAGTTCGAGGAGCTGAGCCTCGCCCGGCGTCGCATCGGCATCCGCTGACCAGGCCGCCGCGATGTGGACGCGCCCGGTGGGATCGACGTCTACCACTCCGATCTCACGTAGTCGTCGAGTACCGTCGGCGCTGCGATGGACATGCAACACCACCTGAACCGCCGCGGCGAGTTGACTGTGCAGCGCATCTCGCCCCATTCCACCCAGTGCTGCAAGGGCTTCGAGTCGAGCGGGTACCTCGGCAGGCGAGTTCGCGTGAATGGTGCCGGCTCCGCCGTCGTGACCTGTGTTGAGAGCCGTCATCAAGTCGATGACCTCCGCCCCGCGCACCTCACCGACGACGAGTCGATCGGGTCGCATTCGCAACGCCTGACGCACCAGCTGCCGCACCGATACTTCGCCCACACCTTCGACATTGGGCGCTCGCGCAACCAGACGAACCACGTGAGGATGGGCAGGTGCCAACTCTGCCGCGTCCTCGACGCAGACAATTCGCTCGGCTGGATCCACCTCACCCAGAAGTGCGGCCAAGAGGGTAGTTTTTCCCGCGCCGGTGCCTCCGACAACGAGAAATGCCAGGCGGCCCAACACGATTCGACGCAACAGCTCGTACCCGTCTTCTGTGACGGCGCCCGATGCGCGCAGCGCTGCAAGCCCCTGAGTCGCCGGTCTCAGCACCCGAAGAGACACACACGTGCCCCCGCTCGCCACCGGGGCCAGGACAGCGTGCAGGCGAACGCCGAACGCTCCCTGCCCCACTCCCGGCAGTCGACCGTCGACCCAGGGCTGCGCATCGTCCAGTCGACGGCCGGCCGAGAGCGCGAGCCGTTGCGCCAGGCGACGCACTGCCGCCTCGTCGACGAAGCGAACCTCGGTGCGCTCGAGACCGCGGCCACGGTCGATCCACACCTGATCCGGGGCGGTGACCAGTACATCGGTCACTCCCGGCTCGGACAGCAGTGGCTCCAACGGGCCCGCTCCGGTCAGCTCCGTCTGCAGAACACGCAGGGCCGCAAGCATATCGGTGTCTCCGAGCACCCCACCCGCTTCCGCACGAATGGCCGCGGCGACGGTAGCAGGGACCGGGGCAACGGCCGAAGCCGCCAAGCGATCACGGACGCGGTCCAGCAGCTCCGCAGTGACGACGGCACTCATGCTGCCCACCCCTGGCCACCGGGCTTGTGCGCGAACGTATCGAGCACCTCGTTCGCAGCAGCGGCTAATCGCGAACGCCGACCGAGCATCAGGCCCCCTCGTTCCAGACGCTCGGCCAACCCGGGCTCGGCGCGCATCGACGCCAACAACGGCAGTTCGAGGGCCACCGCGATGTCGTCCGCTCGAAGCCCGCCCGGCGCAGGCCCCCGCACGACGAGGCCGACGTTGGCATTTCGATCCGCCACATACGCGGCCACCGCCTCGGCGGAGGTCACAGCACGGAGCTCTGCCGGAAGCATCAGCGCGACGAGGTCCGCCGCGTCGTACACAGCGTCGGAGACGTCGCTGGGATGGCGCGGGGCGTCGCACACCACCAGGTCGCCTGCTGCGCGTCCAGCGTCGAGCACAGCTGTCACAGCGACGGCAGTCAGCCCGACGCTGCGGTTCTCGGATCTGCCCAGCGCCAACACCGACAGCCCGTCCCGCGAGGGCAATGCACCGTGCAAGGCGTCAGCGGATACTCGACCACCTTCGACGACCAACCCGGACCAACGGAGACCGGGCGTGTTCTCCCAGCCGAGCACCAGATCGAGCCCGCTGCCGTACCGGTCGCCCTCGACGAGCAGCGCGCGGCGGCTCGCGCGACTACCGCAGAGCCCGAGTACAGCTGCGAACGTCGATGCACCCGCACCACCTCGCGCGCCGACCACGGCGATGACTCCGCCGTCTCCTGTCGGTGCCGACGCCGGCTCGCCCAGTATGCGTACCAACACATCCTCGTCCGCGGGCAGCGAGATCACATGTTCGGCACCGAGCGCGGTGGCAGTTCGCCAGTCGTCGAGTGACGGCGTCGAAGCAGTCACGAGAACGACGCCCGCGCGTCGCGAATATCCGGCCGACAAAGCGGTCTCGGCGGACGCAAAATCGATCAGAACAGTCCCGGCGCGATCCCAGATCGACCGCGTCGAGCTGATACCGACCAGTAAGTTCTGCTCTTCCACAACACAATCCGCGGCCGCAGCGATTCGATACACGTCCTCGCGGAGGCCGCGGAGTTCGATCGACATCGTCACGGCCGGGTGTGCGCTTCGTTGCCGGGAGTCCGTTTCCATGGCACCAAGCCTGCGTGAGAATGTGCTCGAGATGCGCGCGACTTGGGAAAATGTGGATAGATTCGGGCCTGTGGATGAATATCGGTACTGCTGTACCAAATTTCGGCCTACCCCGGAAAAGAGGACGACCCTCGCCAGGGGGGGAGGAGGCGAGGGTCGTCTGGTTCAGCCCCGGGGGGTCGGGCTGAACACCGCCCGGAATGAACCGGGCTCGTAGAAAATACTACACCCGTGGACGTCCTTGTTTGCAAGTTCAACCGTCGGTTTTTCTCGGCCGTGTCGAGCCGAGTCCGCCAGTGTCACCGCACGACATCCACCGGTCACCACCGGCCACTATGGTGACAAACGTGACCCAAAGCGCGAGTAACGACGACGCCCCGGCCGGCCGACGCCCAGTGCGCGTCGCGGCTTTCTTCGACCTCGACAAAACGATCATCGCGAAGTCCAGCACGCTGGCATTCAGCAAGCCGTTCTTCGACCAAGGACTCATCAATCGACGCGCGGTCCTCAAGAGCAGCTACGCACAGTTCCTGTTCCTGCTCTCCGGTGCCGATCACGATCAGATGGAACGCATGCGCGCCCACATCGCGAGCATGACCGCCGGGTGGGATGTCGAACAGGTGCGAGCCGTCGTCGCCGAAACGCTGCACAACATCGTCGACCCCCTCGTGTTCGCAGAAGCCGCCGACCTCATCGCCGATCACAAGCTCCGAGGACACGACGTCGTGATCGTCTCGGCGTCCGGCGACGAGATCGTCCACCCCATTGCCGAAATGCTGGGTGCCGACCACAGTATGGCCACGACGATGGTGACCGTGGACGGCAAGTACATCGGCGAGGTCGACTTCTACTGCTACGGCGCGGGAAAAGTCGACGCCATGAACTCCCTGGCCGCACAACATGATTACGATCTGACGTCGAGCTACGCCTACTCCGATTCGATCACCGACGTTCCGATGCTGCGCGCCGTCGGACACCCGACGGCCGTCAACCCCGATCGTGCGCTGCGCAAGGAGGCCGCCTCCAACGGATGGCCGATCCTCACCTTCTCGAACCCGGTCTCGCTGCGATCACGGATTCAGACCCCATCCGGAAAAACCGTAGCGGTCAGTGCCGCAGCAAGTTTCAGTGCACTGGCCGCCGGTCTGGTCACCTACGGACTACTCCGTAGAAAACGATGAGGCTCAACCCCTTGATGTGAGGCGCGTCACGGGGTACAAATGACGTACGGAAGAACGGAAGGCCAAGATCGAATCGGAAGAGAAGATTCGCTCTCCCGACCGCCCTTCCCAGCACGGACACCAGGCACCCACGCGGAGCGGCCACCTAATGGCAGAAGCGCTGTGGGCCTGCGAGATTCGTCGACGATCAGCAAGAACCCTGCACCGGTTGCAGGGATGACCTCATCACCGTCGAACCTTCGCCGAGGCCACGTGGTTTTCCACCACAGCCCACCTGAGCACGCTTGGTAACCAGGCGCTCCGTGCTAACGGGCGGCGACGTCGACGCAAGTCGACATCGCCGCCCTTTTACGTGCGTGGGCTATACCGCAGCTTCGGCAATCGAAGTCGCTTCTGCTGCACCGGCTTCGAATGCTCCGCAGCACAGGATCACCCAACTCCCGACGCCGGTGGCGGTGCCCTCGGCGAATCCCGTCGCGCCGTCTCGGTAGGCATTTGCCCGACGCATCCAGCTCACTTCCGGCACCCCGAGGTTGTGGGGGTCGAATCCCGACGACGCCGCGACCAGTCTCGATGCAGCGCGCGCAACGACGCCGTCGGCGGATCCGAAAGCTTTGAGCGTCAACAATTCACCGTGCACCACGGCTGCAATCACCGGGGCAGGCGCAGAGGTTCCACCGGTCACCAGCTGAGCGAGCAGGTCGAGTCGCTCGCCGACACCGGCGTCACCCCGGGGACGACCGAGCTCGGACGCGTCGTCGACGAGGTCGGCTGCTGCCAACAGGTGGAGTCGTGCGAGGGTCTGCAACGGTGCGCGCTTCCACGTCGAGAGCGTGTTCTGCAGCGCATCACCGTCGAGAGCGGCCGCGACCCGCAACGCACCGGCGAGAATGGGGTCACCTTCCTCGCCCTCGCGGGGAAAGTCCATCGAACCGCCCTCGAGCGTCGACGACGAACGAGCTGCCCGAACAGCGGCCTCGGCCGCGGTCGCCGGCCAGCCGCGGCGGTTGGCCTTGTGCCGATGCACCGCGCCGAGGGCGTCGCGAGCACGTTCGGCGGAGTCGAGAACTCCGGGCAGTTGCAGCAGCGGGGCGAGGGGGTCCGTCACGACAGACGACGGTACCCCCTCCCCTTACCCCCTACTTCGCCCCTGCCGCCAACAGCTCGGCGCGGGCTTGACGACGCTTGGCCTGTTCGGCCGGGTCGGGCACCGGGACGGCCGCGAGCAACCGCTTGGTGTACTCGTTGGTCGGGCGACGCAGAATCTGATCCGTCGTACCGAACTCCGCCAACTTGCCCTTGTTCAACACCGCGATGCGCTTTGCCAGCACCTCCACGACAGCGAGGTCGTGGCTGATGAACAAGCACGCGAATCCGTACTCCCGCTGCAGTTCCTTGAACAGCTCGAGTACCTTGGCCTGGACCGACACGTCGAGTGCTGACGTGGGTTCGTCGGCCACCAGCAGCGTCGGCTCCAGGGCGAGCGCACGGGCGATACCGACGCGCTGACGCTGCCCACCCGACAGCTGGTGGGGGTATCGGTTGCGCATGGTCCGCGACAGGTGAACCCGGTCGAGCAGTTCCTCGACCTTGCGATTTCGGTCTGCCGCACTGTGCTCGGTGTGCAACAGCATCGGCTCGGCAATCGACTGTCCGATCGGCCAGCGCGGGTTCAGCGACGAACCCGGATCCTGGAACACGATGCCGACCTTGCTCCGCACCGAACGCAGTTCACGATTCGACAGGTTTGTGATGTCGACCCCCGCGATCGACAACGAGCCGCCGGTGAGCTTGTTCAGTCCCACCACGGCCTTGCCGATCGTGGACTTACCCGAGCCGGATTCGCCGACGAGACCGACGACCTCACCCATCTCGATATCGAGGCTGACCCCGTCGACGGCCCGGAACACGGTGCGACCCGGGTACTCGATGACACCGTCCACGATGCTCAGTGCCCGGGTGTCCTCGACGGCACTGGGCTCGGCGATCTTCCCGGCTGCCACGGCCTCGATGCTGCTGCCCAGGTGCGGAACCGAGGCGAGCAACTGCTGCGTGTACGGATGCGACGCATTCTTGAATATGGTTTGCGCAGCGTCCGTTTCGACGATGACGCCGTCCTTCATCACCGCGATGCGGTCGGCCATGTCTGCCACCACACCCATGTCGTGGGTGATCAGCACGATCGACGCGTCGATGCGGTTACGCAGATCGCGCATCAGGTCGAGAATCTCGGCCTGCACCGTCACGTCGAGGGCGGTGGTCGGCTCGTCCGCGATCAGCAGAGACGGGTCCGAGGACAGAGCCTGAGCGATCATGGCGCGCTGACGCTGACCACCGGAGAGCTGGTGCGGGTAGAAGTTGACCCGCGTCTCCGGATCCGGCATCTCGACGAGCTTCAGGAGCTCGACGGCCCGCGCCTTCGCTTCCTTCTTCGACAGCGAGGTGTGGGCACGGATGGCTTCGGTGATCTGCCAGCCGATCGAATAGACCGGGTTGAGAGCCGTCATCGGCTCCTGGAAGATGACCGCCACATTCTTGCCGCGAATGGGTGCAAGCTGCTTCTCGGGTAGCCCGACCAGCTCTTTCTCGCCGAGCTTGATGCTGCCCGACACCCGCGAATTATCGGCCAGCAGGCCCGGGACGGCCATCGCCGTCGTCGACTTACCGGATCCGGATTCGCCGACGATGGCCAGCACCTCGCCGGAAGCGACCGAGAACGAGACGGTGTCGACGGCCTTGCGCCAGACCTTCTCGACCTCGAACTCGACCGTCAGATCGGTGACGGTCAGGACCGTGTCCTTCTGGATGCCCATGTCAGTTCCGTTTCGGATCGAGTGCGTCACGGAGTGCGTCACCGAGCATGATGAACGCGAGCACCGTGACGGAGAGGAACGCGGCCGGGAACAGCACCAGGTGCGGTGCCGTCAGGAACCTGGCCTGGCCGAGGTTGATCTGTAGGCCCCAGGAGATCTCGGGCGCCTGCAATCCGATTCCGAGGAACGTCAATGTCGCCTCGGCCGCGATGAACGTACCCACCGAGATGGTGGCGTAGATGATCACCGGAGCCAGCGCGTTGGGAAGGATGTGTCGCACCAGAATGCGGTAGGTCGACGCTCCCAATGCCTGTGCCGCCTGGACGTATTCACTGTTCTTGATCGAGATCACCGACGATCGCACCAGGCGCATCGCCGTCATCCAACCGAAGGCCACCAGGGCCAACGACACGGTGAAGATGGTGCGCTGGGCGGTGACGGTGAGCAGGATCAGGGCACCGAGCAACAGCGGAATCCCGAAGAACACGTCGGTGAAGCGTGCCAGGATGCTGTCGATCGCACCGCCGAAGTAGCCGGCGAGAGCACCGATCAGAACGCCGATGATCAGCACGCCGATCACCGAGAGCACACCGATGGACAGCGAGATCCGCGCACCGTAGATGACGTTGGCGTAGTAGTCGCAGCCCTGGATGTCGGTGCCGAACCAGTGTGCTGCACTGGGTTTCTGACCGGAATTCGACAGCGAACACACTCGCGGGTCGATGCCGCGGGCGAACAGCTGCGGGAACACCGCCATCACCAACAGCACCAGCAGCAGGAACGTGCCGATGATGAAGAACGGGCTCTTACGCAAGAACTTCCACGCGTTGCCCCACAGGCTGGCCTGACCGACCAACTCGACGGCCTCGCCGGTGACGACGTTACCGGGCTGGCCCTCGTCTGCGGCGTGCTGAGCTGCGCTCGAATCTTCTTTATTCATAGCGAATCCTTGGATCGAGTACCGCGTAGAGAACGTCCACCACGAGGTTGAAGAAGATGTAGAAGAACACGAAGAGCGTCACGATGCCGACGACGACGGCACCTTCCTGGCGGGCCAGGCCGTCGTAGATCGCGCGGCCGAGACCGGGCAGGTTGAACACCGTCTCGGTCACGATGGCGCCTCCGAGCAGGCCACCGACATCGGCGCCGATGAAGGTGACAACGGGAATCAGCGAGTTGCGCAACGCATGTCGCACGATGATGCGCCTATTGCTGATTCCCTTCGACTTCGCGGTGCGGATGTAGTCCGCAGCCATCGATTCGGCCACCGAGGTGCGCGTCAGACGAGCCACGTAGGCCATCGACAGCGATGCGAGCACCAATCCGGGAAGCAGGTAACTCGACCAGCCGTCGTTGATGCCGGAGATCGGGAAGAGCCCCAACTTGAGACCGAGGGTGAACTGGGCGATGAAGCCGAGAACGAACACCGGCACCGACACCAGCAGCGTCGTCGAGATGAGCACCAGGTTGTCGAAGAAGGATCCGCGCTTGAGGGCGGCGAGCACGCCTGCGGCGATACCCATGATGGTCTCGATGACGACGGCCACGATGGTCAATCGGACCGTGACCGGAAGTGCCCGCTCGATGGTGTCGAGGACGGGGCGTCCGGAGAAGTCGGTTCCGAAGTCGCCCTGAAAGAAGCCGGCGATGTATTTGAAGTATTGGACGAACAGGTTGTCGTCGAGGTTGAACTCATCTCGCAGCTGGGCGACGACGCCGGGGGCGAGGGGACGATCTCCGGCAAGGGCGCGGATGGGATCACCCGGCAGCGCGTAGACCATCGCGAAGATCAAGAACGAGGAGCCGATCAGGACGGGAATCGTCAGCAGTAATCGGCGAGTGATGTAGCGACCCACTGTGTGTCTTCTCCTTGAACAAGGGACGAACCTGCGCCTCGGGTCTTGCCGGCGCAGGTCGGTGTGGGACGGCTACGCCCCACGGTTGAACGAGACCCGGTGGGTGACAACCGATCACACTCGGCTGCCACCCACCTGGGTGCGTCGTCAGCTGACTACGACGTCCTCGAGGATGATGTTGCCTCGGTTGTCGATCTTGACGTCGGAGACGCGGTCGGACCACACGGCCTGGTTCAGGCCGTAGAACAGCGGGGTCGCGGGCATCTGATCGATCAGGATGTCCTCGGCCTTCTGGTAATCCGTTGTTGCAGCGTCGATGTCCTCTGCGTTGTTGCCCTCGGCCAACGCGGCGTCGAATGCCGGGTCGTTGAAGAAGACGTAGTTGCTACCGGCCGGCGGGGTTGCGGCTGCCGAGTACAACGGGGACAGGAAGTTGTAGATCGACGGGTAGTCCATGATCCAACCCGAGCGGAACGGGCCGGTCATACCCTGGGCGTCCTGCAGCGGCAGGTACTGCGCGAACTGGAGATCGCCGCGCAGTGCGTAGTTCACGCCCAGGTTGTCACGCAACTGGTTGCCCACCGCAGTCATCCACGAATCGTGGCCTGCACCGGCGTTGAACCACAGGTCCACCGGCTGGCTGCGATCGAATCCGGCCTCGTCGAGCAGGCGGTTGGCCTCGTCCGCGTTGAGCTCGCAGTTGGCACCGCAGGCGTCCTCGCGGTAGCCGTCGACGACGGGAGAGGCGAAAGATCCTGCCGGAGTGCGGGTATCGGTGAAGATCGCGGTCGCGATGGCCTGGCGATCGATGGCCATCGAGAACGCCTTGCGCACGTTCGGATCCTGGAAGCGCGGATCGTAGGTGGGGAAGCCGAGCGAGGTGATGTCGGGGCGAGCACGCTCACCGTAACGGTCACCGAACGTATCGCGGGCAGTGGCCCACGCGTCCTCGGGGAGGTCGAGCATGACGTCGAGTCCGCCACCCTGAACGTCGTTGTAGCCGGTGCTCACCTCGGTGTAGACCTTGAAGTTGACGCCTGCGGACTGTGCCGCATTGTCGCCTGCGTAGTCGTCGTACTTGGTGACGGTGAATCCCTGTCCGGGAACGAAGTCCTCGTCGGCCTTGAACGGGCCGTTACCGATCGGGCGAGCGCCGTAGGCGTCGGGGTCGGCATAGAACGCCTCGGGCAGCGGGTCGAATGCCGTGTATCCCAGCGTGAGCGGGAAGATCGCGAACGGTCCGGTGAGCTGGACGGTGAAGGTCGTGTCGTCGACGACGTTCAGGCCGCTCAGTTCGGTCGCGACGGGCTCGGTGGTGTCGCTGCCCTGCAGGTCTGCGTAGCCTTCGATGTTCTCGAAGAAGTAGGAGGCACCGAAAGCGTTGGTGCTCAACGCGTTGTAGCTCCAGGCTTTGGTGTAGGACTCGGCCGTGACGGGGGTGCCGTCGTGGAAGGTCCAACCGTCCTTGAGCTTGACGGTCCAGGTGGTGTTGTCCTCGGACTCGACGGACTCGGCAACGCCGTTGTACTCGACGCTGTTGTCCTCGTCGTTGAACGTGACCAGCGGAGTGAAGAGCGCCTCGAGAACCTGGCTGCCCTCGCTCTCGGTGGTGTTGCCGGGGATCAGCGGGTTCTCGGGCTCGCCGATGTAGATGCTGTAGATACCGTCGGCGCTACCGCCGGAGCCGGAGCCCCCGCCGCCACAGGCGGCGAGCAGGCTCGCACTCATCAGCACAGCCGTGGTGACTACCGCGGCACGTTTGATACGCAAGGAAATCCTCCATCCAGATGTGAACACGGGGTCGTCCGTGCTCAGTTCCTCGGGCGCGACGCCCGGGGTTTCGTGGGCGACCGCATGGCACGGCAGGTGGGCCGTTCCAACGATCTGATGGAATGGACTTTAGACACATCCTGAAACGAACATGTGAACTCCCCCAGTTTTTGCTGACCCGTGAGTAAGCCGGAAACATGATCGAAACGTTTCGGCAAGTCGATTTCTCACACTTCGGACATCCGCGTCGCCGGGGCGGCTCGCCGAGAACCACGATGACCGCCCATCGTGCAGAAACTACCGATCACCGCAGATCAGGGGGTTGCAGGCGATTGCAACGGTGCGATTGCGATCACATGTGACTACCCTCACAAGGGGCTCGAGACCGGCACGGAAGTGCAGTTTCATGAGCGAAATGCACCGGACGAAAGTGAGCTATTCGAGATGACGACCAGTACCTCCGGAACCGACGAGACCGCGGTTGCCTCCTACGCACCCTCGGCCGAGTTCTCGGCTCAGGCGAACGCCGGAGCCGAGCTCTACGCCGCCGCCGAAGAGGATCGACTCGGCTTCTGGGCCGAACAGGCTCGCCGACTCCACTGGCACACCCCGTTCACCGAGGTACTCGATTGGTCCGACGCCCCCGTGGCCAAGTGGTTCGCCGACGGCGAGCTCAACGTCGCCTACAACTGCGTCGACCGCCACGTCGTCGACGGCCACGGCGACCAGGTCGCCATTCACTGGGAGGGCGAGCCAGGCGACAGCCGAGACGTCACCTACGCCGCTCTGCTCGCCGACGTCAGCCAAGCCGCCAACACCCTGACCGAACTCGGCCTCGTCTCCGGCGACCGCGTCGCGATCTACATGCCCATGATCCCCGAGGCCATCGTCTCGATGCTCGCCTGCGCTCGCCTGGGCCTGACCCACTCGGTCGTCTTCGCCGGCTTCTCCGCCACGGCACTGCGCTCACGCATCGACGACGCCGAAGCCAAGCTCGTCATCACCACCGACGGTCAATGGCGACGCGGCAAGCCCGCCCCCATCAAGGACACCGTCGACGAAGCCGTCGACGGAGCAGCCTCGATCGAACACGTCCTCGTCGTCAAGCGCACCGACTCCGACGTCGCCTGGACCGAAGGACGCGACCTGTGGTGGCACGAGACCGTCGCGAAGGCATCGAAAGAGCATGAGGCGCAGCCGTTCCCGGCCGAGCACCCACTGTTCATCCTCTACACCTCCGGCACGACGGGTAAGCCCAAGGGCATCATCCACACCTCCGGCGGCTACCTGACCCAGACCTCGTACACCCACCACAACGTCTTCGACCACAAAGCAGGCACCGACGTCTACTGGTGCACCGCCGACATCGGCTGGGTCACCGGACACTCCTACATCGTCTACGGCCCACTCTCGAACCGCGCCACCCAGGTCGTGTACGAGGGCACACCCAATTCGCCCGACGAGCACCGGCATTGGAACGTCATCGAGAAGTACAAGGTCTCGATCTACTACACCTCCCCCACCCTCGTGCGCACGTTCATGAAGTGGGGCAAGGAGATTCCCGAGGCACACGATCTGTCCTCGATCCGCCTGCTCGGTTCCGTCGGTGAGCCGATCAACCCCGAGGCGTGGCGCTGGTTCCGCGACGTCGTCGGCGGCGGCACCGCCCCGATCGTCGACACCTGGTGGCAGACCGAGACCGGCGCGATCATGATCTCCCCGCTGCCCGGCGTCACCGCCACCAAGCCCGGCTCCGCGATGGCCCCGCTGCCCGGCATCTCCGCCAAGATCGTCGACGACGACGCCAAGCCACTCGGCAACGGCGGCAACGGATACCTCGTCCTCGACGAGCCGTGGCCGTCGATGCTGCGCGGCATCTGGGGCGACATGGAGCGGTACAAAGACACGTACTGGTCGCGCTACGCCGAAGAGGGCTGGTACTTCGCCGGCGACGGCGCCAAGTACGACGACGACGGCGCCCTGTGGGTCCTCGGCCGCGTCGACGACGTCATGAACGTCTCCGGCCACCGCATCTCCACCTCCGAGGTCGAATCGGCACTGGTCACCCACCACAGTGTCGCCGAAGCCGCAGTCGTCGGTGCCGCCGACGACACAACCGGACAGGGCATCGTCGCGTTCGTCATCCTTCGGGCCGGCGAGGAGAACACCGGCGACGCGTTGATCGCCGAACTCAAAGCCCAGGTCTCCAAGGAGATCTCACCGATCGCCCGACCACGCGAGATCTCCATCGTCCCCGAACTGCCCAAGACCCGATCGGGCAAGATCATGCGCCGCCTGCTGCGCGACGTGGCCGAAGGCCGCGAACTCGGTGACGTTTCCACCCTCGTCGACCCGAAGGTATTCGAGGCGATCAAGAAGGGCCGGTAAGCGCTTCGCGCATGTGCACGGAACTTCGTAGTGGGCTACGAAGTTCCGTGCACATGCGGCGCAGCCGCTCTACACGCTGTCGAGCGACTGATCCCGTGTTTCCTTCATGATGATCAACGAGATCAGGGTCAATGCCGCAGCGATGGCGAGGTAGACGCCCACCCAGCCGACGCCGTAGCTGCTCACCAGCCAGGTCGCGATGAACGGTGCCACTGCGGCACCGAGGATCGACGCGGTGTTGTACGAGATTCCCGAGCCGGTGTAGCGCACGTTCGTCGGAAACAGTTCCGGCAGAACGGCACTCATCGGGCCGAAGGTCAGGCCCATCAGTCCGAGGCCGACGCACATGAACACCAGCATCTTGCCGGCCGACGCAGAGGACGGGTCGGCGAACCAGTGGAACGACAGACCGAACAGCACGATCGCCGACGTGATGACGATGAGCGTGGGACGACGGCCGTACTTGTCCGCCAGCAGCCCGGCCACCGGAATCAACGCCGCGAAGAACAGCACCGCGATGAGCTGAAGTTCCAGGAAGTCGGTGTACGGAATGGCCAGCTTCGGCCCGTTGACGTCGGAGACCTTGCCCGTTCCATAGCTGACCACCCACGTGGTCATGATGTAGAACAGCGTGTAGGTGGCGAGCATGACGAAAGTGCCGATGATCAGCTGACGCCAGCTGGTCTTGAACACCTGCGCCAGCGGGGTCTTGACCTTCTGTCCACGCTCGACGGCCAGCTTGAACACCGGCGTCTCCTCCAGCTTGAGCCGGACGTACAGGCCGATGATGACCATGATGGCGCTGAGCAAGAACGGGATTCGCCAGCCCCACGTGAGGAACGCGTGGTCGGTGCCCGAGTTGACGGAGTCGTAGCCCGTCGCGATGACGATGAGCAGGAAGATGCCGTTGGCGAAGAAGAACCCGATGGGTGCTCCCAGCTGCGGGTACATCGCCGCCCACGCTCGCTTGCCCGGCTTGGCGGTTTCGGTGGCCAGCAACGCTGCACCGCTCCACTCGCCGCCGAGACCGACGCCCTGGGTGAAGCGCATGATCGCCAGCAGAGCCGGAGCCCACAGCCCTACCGCGGCGTACGTCGGCAACAGTCCGATCGCGAACGTTGCGACACCCATCGTGAGCAGGGAGCCGACGAGCGTTGCCTTGCGTCCGATGCGATCGCCGAAGTGGCCGAACAGAATCGACCCGACGGGCCGCGCGATGAATGCCAAACCGAAGGTGGCGAACGACGCCAGCAGCGCGGTGGTGTCGTTGCCCGCGGGGAAGAACAGACGCGGGAAGACGAGCACTGCGGCGGTGGCGTAGATGTAGAAGTCGAAGAACTCGATGGACGTGCCGACCATCGAGGCGATCACGATGCGTGACCGCGGCACCTGAGGTGCGGGAATTGCACCGTCGGCGGCGACGGTGTGTGCTGAACTCACGAATGCTCCTGAAGGGGGAAGTTCCCTGAAAATTACCTGATGAACACCTGAGAATTTCACGCGACCGGTCGGTTCGTTGCCGATTCGTGCAACATTCTCGTGTTTGCCCGCGCGGACGCGGAGGTACGCGTCCAAACAAGGGCGAGCGTCGCCCGCACTCCGCGGAACAGTTAACCTGCTACCCAGGCACTACTGTCGATACGATCTTCCGCACAACACCGAGCAGAGCAATTACAAGGGGTCGAGAGTTGAGCGTCAGCAATGACAAGGGATACGGCAACGGCGTCCCGAATACGATTTCGTCGATACCTCTGACCGATGTCGATGCCCGCACCCCTGGTAGCGCCAGCATCGGAAACCTGGTCAAGGACGCAACCACTCAGGTCTCGACGCTCGTGCGCGCCGAAGTCGCCCTCGCCAAGGCCGAGGTCACCGGTGAGGTCAAGAAGGGTCTGCAGGGCAGCGTCTTCTTCATCATCGCGCTGACGGTGTTGCTGTTCAGCTCGTTCTTCTTCTTCTTCTTCGCCGCCGAGCTGCTCGACGTGTGGCTGTACCGCTGGGCCGCGTTCCTCATCGTGTTCGCATTCATGGTGTTGGCTGCGGCTCTGTTCGGATTCCTGGGGTACCGCAGGGTGAAGAAGCTCCGCAAGCCCGAGAAGACCATCGACTCGCTCAAGCAGGCGTCGACGGTACTGCCGAACCAGCACGATTCCATCCCCGGAGTTCCCGGCTACAAGAAGTAGTAGCCCGGCGAATCGAGCAGTATGAATCAGCCCGATCCGTCCACGGTCCGTTATCCGGGACAGTGGATCCATCGCGACATCCACGCCAACGGGATTCGGTTCCACGTCGTCGAGGTCGGCGAACACGCACCGGACGCACCGCTGGTGGTTCTGCTCCACGGCTTCGCCGACTTCTGGTACTCGTGGCGACATCAACTCGAGGCGCTCGCGCGATCAGGTGTTCGCGCCATCGCCGTCGACCTGCGCGGCTACGGTGACTCCGACAAGCCCCCACGCGGATACGACGGATGGACTCTTGCCGGCGACATCGTCGGACTCGTTCGCGCCCTTGGCTATCCGCACGCCACGTTCGTCGGCCACGCCGACGGCGGTCTCGTCTGCTGGGCCGGTGTTGCGCTCCACCCCCGCTCGGTGCGTTCGATGGTGCTGATCAACGCCCCGCATCCCATCTCTCTGCGACGAGCCGTGTTGAAGGATTCGGCGCAGCGCGCCGCACTGCTACCGCACTTCGTTCGCTACCAGGTTCCATTGCGCCCCGAGAGGCTGCTGACCCGGCGAGGCGGCATTGCGGTGCAGGAGCTGATGAGCAGCCGCGCCGGCACCGAGTGGCAGCGGACAGACGATTTCACCGACACCACGTCAAAGATGCGGTCGGCCATCCGGATTCCGGGTGCCGCGCACAGCGCACTCGAATATCAGCGGTGGGCGTTCCGCAGCCAGTTCCGTGCCGAGGGACGCCGGTTCATGGACGCCGTGGACGTACGCACTTCGATCCCCGTCGCGCAGATCAGCGGCGACCTCGACCCGTACGTCCTGCCGACCACCCTCGATCGCGACCGGCACTGGGCACCGGGGCTGACGCGTCGAACAGTGCGGGACGTGGGCCACTACGTGCACCAGGAAGCGCCCGACGTGGTGTCCGAGGAGATCCTGAGGGTCGTCCGCGAAAGCTAGACGATGCAGTCGCCCGTGGCGACGGGCACCGGCGACGCGAAGCTCTGCGCGAGTTCGTCCGCGATCTCCGTCGCGGTCAGCACGAATCCGGTGTCGGGGTCGTCGACGGCGGCACCGAACACCACTCCGAGTACCTCACCGGACGAGTTGACCAGTGGTCCACCTGAGTTGCCCTGCCGCACCGATCCGCGGACGGTGTACACCTCACGTTGGACGGTGCCCGCGCGGTAGATGTCCGGTCCGCTGAGGTTGATGATCTCGCGGATACGCGCCGGGCTCGCCGTGTACGGTCCGCCGCCGGGGTAG
Organism: Rhodococcus sp. ARC_M12; assembly: GCF_022810385.1. Taxonomy (NCBI): domain Bacteria; kingdom Bacillati; phylum Actinomycetota; class Actinomycetes; order Mycobacteriales; family Nocardiaceae; genus Rhodococcus; species Rhodococcus sp. ARC_M12. Next base: position 93,303 of record NZ_JALGQI010000019.1, read on the forward strand.
CCGAGCACGATGGCGTCGGTTCCGGACTCGGCCGGTATCGGCGCGAACGGCAACACCGGGGCCTGGAGCTGCGAAACCCGAAGCACCGCAATGTCTTCTTCGGGGTCGAACAGGACGACGTCGGCCGTCAGGGGCCCGTTCGGCGAATCGACGGTCACTTCGGAGGTACCTGCGACGACATGCGCGTTGGTCATCACCAGATCGGACCCGACGACGAATCCCGAGCCCTCCAGCGCCTTCTGGCAACTGGGCGCGATGCCGTTGATCTTGATGACGCTCGATTGCAGTTGCACAGGAATCGGCCCAGCGGCGATACCGGAATCGGGTGCGGCGACCTCGGCGACCGGGGTGCGACCGAACGGTCCGATGACGTCCGGGAGCCCGGAGGTGTCGAGCAGCGCCGAGAATTCCTCGGGTACCTGCCGCAGCCAATCGGGCGCCACTTCGTCGACCTGACCGAGCACCGTCGACCCTCGGACCGCGCTCGCGACCTCGGGCTGAGAGGACGACGTCAGCGGTATGGCGAGCAGCCACGCGGCGGCGAGGACCGCGACGGCCTGCAACCCGGCACCGATGGTGCTGTCGACGGATCGCGCTGCACGCGAATGAATTCCGCTGCGCAGTGCCCGTCCGAGGACCATGCCGGCAACTTCACCGACGATCACCAGCACCACGATCAGGGCGATACCGACGAACACTCGTGTTCGCGAACCGTCGACATGTTCGAGCACGTGCGGTGCCACCAGAATTCCGGCAACGGCACCGAGAACGACGCCGAGGAACGCCAGCGCCGACGCCACCGCCCCCTGCCGCCATCCCGACGTTGCCGCCAGCAGTGCGATGGCAAGCACCGCGATATCGACCCACCCTGAACCTGTCACCGATCGAGCCTCGCTCCTACCGCAGTCAAGCTGGCCTCCAGATCGCGTATGTCCCCCGTGTCCCACTCGGGCTCCCAGCCCGACACAGCCAGCAGACCCGCCAGGATACCGCCCGTGAAGCCCCACACCAGCATTCCCTGCACAGCGAACGCGGGACCCTGGTAGCCCGCGGGGTGTCGCACCTGAAATCGGTTGTTCGGATCGAGCAACTCGCGCAACGGAACTCGAACCACTCGCTCGGTCTCACCGGGATCGACGACGCGTACCGGGGTCGGCCGCTCCCAGTACGAGAGCACCGGAACCACGTCGAAGCGCGACGGCGGAACGTAGATTCCGGGCATCGTCGCCAGTGGCACGACGCCCGCCGGATCGAGTCCGGTTTCCTCCTGCGCCTCGCGCAGAGCGGTGCCGATCGGGCCGTCGTCACCCGGGTCGGTGGCCCCGCCGGGGAAGGCGATCTGCCCGCTGTGATCTCGCAGCGTCGACGCACGCTGAGTCAGCAGTACATCGGCATCGGCGGGCAGGCCGCCTGGTGCAGCGGGATCGGCGACGGCCGGGCCGCCGAACAGCACCAACACGGCCGCCGAACGGGTTCGATCGGCCGGCTGCGCCTGTCGTTGCAGCACGGGGTTGATGCCGGTGGTGTCGGTCAGCCCGCCCGCCTTGCCTGCGACGTCGAGCATGCGCCCGAGCCAGTCGGGTGCACTCACGAATCGATCCCGAGGTTCACCCGCACGGCCTCGGCGATGTCGTCGACGCTACGGAAAGGTTGTGGCAGCACCTTGGCGACAGTGCCATCTGCAGATATCAAAACGGAAACGGGCAGCACGTTCGGTGCTCCCACGGCGGCGACGACGCGGCCTGCGCCGTCCTGAACTCCGGGCAGAGTGATGCCGTAGTCGGTGAGCCGCGTCAGACCGTTGGCCTCGTTGGCGTCGTTGTGGACCGTCAAGACCTCGATCTTCTCGCCCACTCGTTCGGCGTATTGCTGCAGGTAGGGCAGCTCTTCGGCACACGGCCCGCACCAGTACGCCCAGATGTTGAGCAGGGCGGGTCGGCCGGCGAGCACCTGGCCGAGGTCGACGTACGAACCGTCGCCGATGCATTCGAGTGTGATGCCCGTCAGCGGGCCGGCTGACGTGCCCGACGGCGTCGGACATCCCGCGAGACCGGCGTCCTGCCTCAGTGGTGCGAGGGCCTCGGGCGTGTCGACTGCGCGACGTTCGTCCGTCCCCGGTGCTCGTTGCCCGAGGCCGGGAGAGTCCATGGGCTGCGCGGTGGGTGCGGCGTCGTTGCGAGGCCACAGCGCGTAGACCATCCCGACCACCAGGATCAGTGCGACCAGTGACCAACGCAGAGCAGACTTGTTCACGGCGCGATTCCGGCGAGGGCGAGGAGGTGATCGGTTTCCGGGCCCTTCACCAGCGCGGCCGCGGCGGCGGGGTCCGTCGGACCGGCCCCGAAGGAGGGGCAGTCCTTGGCGAGGACGCACACCCCACATGCGGGTCTACGAGCATGGCAGACGCGTCGGCCGTGAAAGATGACTCGATGCGAGAGCAGCGTCCACTCCTTGCGTTCGATCAGTGCGCCGACGGCGTGCTCGACCTTGACCGGGTCCTCCTCCTCGGTCCACTGCCAACGCCGGACGAGCCGTCCGAAGTGCGTGTCGACGGTGATTCCCGGAACATCGAAGGCATTACCGAGAACCACGTTGGCCGTCTTGCGGCCGATCCCGGGGAGCGTGACGAGGTCCTTCAACGTCGCGGGCACCTCACCGTCGTAGTTCTCCAGCAGCTTCTGCCCGAGTCCGATCAGCGAGTTCGCTTTGTTGCGGTAGAAGCCCGTGGTGCGGATGTACTCCTCGAGCTCCACTCGATCCGCCTCGGCGTAATCGCGGGCTGTGCGGTATTTCACGAACAGTGCGGGGGTGACCATGTTGACGCGCTTGTCGGTGCACTGCGCGGACAGGATGGTCGCAACGGCGAGTTCGAGGGGCGTGGTGAAGTCCAATTCGCAGTACACGTGCGGGAACGCAGTGTTCAGCGTCCGGTTCATCCGCCTGGCCCGGCGCACGAGCCCGAGGTGAGTCTCCTCGCGTTTGCGCACGTCGGGGCGTTTCGGAGCTGTCGAATCCACTCCCCAACTGTACGGACAAGAATGCGTAACGTTCCTCGCGGCAGCAGTGAGCTGTGTTTGTATCGAGACCTTTTCGGTGTTAACTGGCCGGTATGCAAGGACTCGCCGTGGTGCTCTTTCCGGTACTACTCATGCTCTTCGCACTAGCGATGGAACGCGTCGAGTTCCGGCTCAGCAAGCTCGGCGTCCGGGAGCAGGAAGTGCAGGAGTTCCTCGATCAGGCGAGCAAGTCCGAGGTCGCCACTCTGGCGAACGAGGGCTTCCCGCATGCACTGGCCCGATTCAACACCCGCAAGCGCCGCCAGACCCCGCCGCGGACCGTCGACACGCGCGACGGCATGGTCGACCAACGCGCCAGCTGAACGGACGTTTCGTCCCATTGGTCGTAATTTCGGTGAATTTCGGGTGAACGGGAACAGACGCCCGAGACCTCTGGCAACCTGTGGTGGCGTCGATCACTCGGTTTCCACCGACTCGAAGTAGACTCCCCTGAGGTAATTGTTGTGTTTGATCATCGGATCGACGTCGACGCCTGAACTGCACCGCAGTTCGGTGCATGGCACGAACTGTGAACAAACGCGTTCGGTGGTGCGGGTTGCCGCGTCACCGACATCCCAAAAGGAGCGCAAGTGGACGACGTCCTGGCACGGGCCGGCATCTTCCAAGGAGTCGAACCCTCTGCGGTTGCGGCACTGACGAAGCAGCTGCAGCCTGTCGATTTCCCCCGGGGACACGTGGTGTTCAACGAGGGTGAGCCCGGAGACCGGCTCTACATCATCGTTTCCGGCAAGATCAAGCTCGGGCGACGCTCCCCCGACGGCCGCGAGAACCTGCTGACGATCATGGGACCGTCGGACATGTTCGGCGAGCTCTCCATCTTCGACCCCGGTCCTCGCACATCCTCGGCCACCACGGTCACCGAGGTCCGCGCGGTCAGCATGGATCGCGCTGCACTCAAGGACTGGATCGACCAGCGACCCGAGATCGCCGAGCAGCTGCTGCGCGTCCTGGCTCGCCGGTTGCGTCGTACCAACAACAACTTGGCCGACCTCATCTTCACCGACGTCCCCGGACGCGTGGCGAAGGCGCTGTTGCAGCTCGCCCAGCGCTTCGGCACTCAGGAAGCGGGATCGCTGCGCGTCACCCACGACCTGACGCAGGAAGAGATCGCTCAGCTCGTCGGTGCCTCTCGGGAGACCGTCAACAAGGCACTGGCCGACTTCGCGCACCGCGGATGGCTGCGCCTCGAAGGCAAGTCCGTGCTGATCTCGGACTCCGAGCGTCTGGCACGCCGAGCTCGCTAGCTCTCGCGGAGGTAGGCCAGCTGCGTTTTGACCGACATCCGCGCAGCCGGCCACAACTTCTTGTCCACGTCCGCATAGACGTGCCGTACCACCTGCATCGGTTTCGCGTTCTCGCCGAGCTCGGCGAGCGCCGAACGAACCTGATCCAGCCGCTGCCGACGGTGGGCGCGATACGCTCGCGCCACCTCGGCGGTGTCCGGCAACTCCGGCCCGTGCCCGGGAAGAACGGTCTTCCCCGCTCCGGCTGCTTCGAGCCGGTCCAACGACTCCAGATAATCCGCGAGCGAGCCGTCCTTCGGATCGAGCACGGTTGTGCCGCGGCCGAGGACGGTATCTCCCGTCAGGATTGCGTCGTCGAGCACAAAACTCACCGAATCCGCGGTGTGACCGGGCGTGTGCAGCACCTCGATCCGAAGTCCTGCGGCCTCGATGATCTCGCCGTCGGCCAGGCTCACGCCGTCCCCGTGCAGAAACTTGTCTCCCAGTGCGCGCACCGGAGCCGCGGTCTTTCGGTGGAATCGCTTGAGCCCAGCGGTGTGGTCTGCGTGGCGATGGGTCACGAGCGTCAGAACCACCGCGCCCGACGCGGCGACGGCGTCCAGATGGGCCCGATCCTTCGGACCCGGATCGACAACGATGCACTCATCCGACCCCGGCGCTCGCAGAATCCAGGTGTTCGTTCCGTCGAGCGTCATCTTCCCCGGGTTGTCGGCGAGCAGAACCGACGCGGTGGGGGTCACCTGCCGAAGAAGTCCGTACGCGGGATGCTGGGGGTTCGAGACGGCCATTGAAATACTGTAGGTCGCCGACCCCGAGTGCTGTCCACGCGGACTACCGTCGACACTCATGAAGATCGGACTCGTCGGAGCGGGCCCCTGGGCTCGCAAGACTCAAGCCCCCTCGTTGCTCGCTCATCCTGCCGTCGACTTCGCCGGAGTGTGGGCCCGGCGGCCCGAGGCCGCCGCCGAGATGGGAGCACCGGTCTTCGAGTCGTTCGACGCCCTGCTGGGTGCGGTCGACACGGTCGCGTTCGCAGTGCCGCCCGCTGTACAGGCCGGGTACGCGCTGCGTGCAGTTCAGGCAGGCAAACATGTGTTGCTGGACAAGCCGATTGCGGCCACGGTGGCCGAGGCGGAGGAACTGGCGGCGGCCGTCACGGCAGCAGGCGTGCGGTCGATGGTGACCTTGACTCTCCGATTCGCCCCGGAGACAAGACAATTCCTCGACGCGGCGGCCGGACGCAGCTGGGCAGCAGGATCGGGAACCTGGTTCTCCGGGGCGATCCTCGGCGGGGCGTACGCCAATTCGCAGTGGCGGCACGACGACGGGGCGATCCTCGACATCGGGCCCCACGTGTTCGATCTACTCGACGCTGCACTGGGAACCATTGCGCGCGTTGCCTACTCGCACCGCGAGGTGGCGTCGGACAGTTGGACGGTGGCGCTCGAACACGAAGGTGGGGCCCGCAGCACAGTGCAGTTGTCACTGCGGACGCCGATCATGCCGTCCCTCATGCGCATCGAACTGAGCGGTACCGACGGCGTCGAGACCCTCACCGACCGATCCACCTCGTCGACCGACTGCTTCGCCGTGTTGTTGGACGAATTCCTCGAATCGGTCGACAAGGGTGTCGACCACGCCTGCTCGGTGCACCGAGGCCTGCACCTGCAAAGATTCATTGCCGCCGCAGCAACCTGACTAATCGGGCAGTGGAGTTCATCACAGGGTCACAGCGGCTCCACTCGCGGCGGATACGCTGCCCACGAAGCCGGGGGCTTTGTGCACGCTCTGAGGGGTGGCCACGATGTCGGCAGGCGAACAAGCGATCTCCGGCCGAGTCTTGGTCGGATCGCACCTATCGAGCCTCATCCCGGAAATCGTCGATGCCTATTCCATCGCTCTGGAAGACGCCGATGCACGGCAAGCCTGGACAGACGACGATATGAAAGCGCTACGAAATGCGCGGGGGCTTGCAGAACGACTGTCCGAGGTGCTCGTGCCACGGGCCGTCGAGGGAAGCAAACCCACGCCGACCCTCGATACGCAAGCGATGCAGGGAAATTCGACAGCGGAGGAACTACTGCGATGAAGGCCATCTCACAGACCACATTCGGCGATCCGTCGGTCCTGCAGATCGTCGAGATCGACGCTCCGGTTCCCATTCCCACCGAGGTACTCATCAGAGTGGCCGCGGTGGGACTCAATCCGGTCGAGACAGCGATTCGCAGTGGCGGGTTCGCGTTGCTGGGTGAACCTCCCTTCGTCCTGGGTTGGGATGTCTCCGGCGTCGTCGAATCGGTGGTTCCGGGGGTGACGCGTTTCAGGTGGGGGACGAGGTGTTCGGTATGCCGTTCTTCCCGCGCCCTGCGAGCACCTATGCCGAACTGGTGGTTGCACCGTCTCGGCAAATCGCACGAAAGCCTCGTACCCTGTCGTTCGAGCAGGCCGCCGCACTACCACTGGCAGGGTTGACGGCGTGGCAGAGCGTGGTGGACGGGGCGCACGTCAGCCCCGGTCAGCGCGTTCTCGTTCACGGGGCCGGGGGCGGTGTCGGACACCTTGCCGTGCAGATTGCCAAGGCCTTCGGCGCATACGTGATAGGTACCGCGAGCGGGCCGCGGGAGGAGTTCGTACGCGGTCTCGGAGCCGACGAAGTAATCGATTATCGGACACAGGATTTCACTCGTGCAGTGTCCGGGGTGGATATCGTGCTCGACTGCATCGGGGCCGACAACGCATCGAGATCACTGTCGGTGCTGGTTCCCGGCGGCACCCTGGTCACCATCGTCGACCGGAGCAACCGAACGCTGCAGGCGGAAGTCGAGCAACGGGGCTTCACCTTCGTGGGAATCTCGGTCGAACCCGATCACGTCGGTCTCGAATCTCTGGGTTCCCTTGTGGATGAGGGGAAGTTGGTCGTTCACGTGGACCGCACCTACGCGTTCGAGCACATCGCCGACGCGCACCGGGCTCTCGATACCAGCTTCCCGGGAAAGATCGTCCTGATTCCGTAACCCAACGAACACGCGGACCTCGGCGCGCAACCCGCGCCGAGTACGAAGGTGCACTTCGGCGGCGTTCCGCGTGCCGGCGCGGACAACCTGTGCGCCGGCACGACGGACGCGCTAGCGGAGCTCGACGATGAGCTCCACTTCCACCGAAGAGCCGAGGGGCAGTTCGGCGACACCCACGGCCGAGCGGGCGTGCTTACCTGCGTCACCGAAGATCTCACCGATGACGTTCGACGCCCCGTTGATCACCCCGGGCTGACCGGTGAATCCCGGAGCGGAGGCGACGAAGCCGACCGCCTTGATCACGCGGGCGACGGAGTCGATGCCGACGAGCGCGTGCACGGCGGCGAGCGCGTTCAGGGCGCAGATGCGAGCCGCTGCGGTGGCGTCCTCAGCCGTGACGTCGCCGCCGACCTTGCCCACGGAGGTCAGGTTCCCGTCCACGATCGGCAGCTGGCCGGAGGTGTGGACGAGCGAACCCACCTGCACCGCGGGGACGTAGGCCGCCAGCGGCGGGACGACGTCGGGCAACTCGATACCCAGCTCGGAGAGGCGTTCGCTCCACTTTGCCACGCGCGCTCAGGCCTTCGGGCGCTTGAAGTACGCGACCAACGTGTCGCCGCCGTTGGGTCCCGCCATGATCGTCACGAGCTCCCAGCCCTCGGAGCCGTAGTTGTCGAGAATCTGCTTGGTCGCATGAATCAGAACCGGTGCGGTGAAGTACTCCCAGATGATCTTTTCGCTCATGCACGTGAGCCTATCGTTCGGCGACCGCGAGGGGTGCGTCACTGCGAACACGTGATTGTCGGTTCCGTCGGACGACCGGCCCCGACTCTCTATATGGTCGGGGTGTGGGTACATCGAACGAAGAGGGATGGCCGGCGAAAGCAGATGCCGCGCGGCTGCATTTCGTATCCGGCAAGGGCGGGACCGGTAAGACGACGGTTGCTGCCGCATTGGCGCTCGCACTCGCTGCAGGCGGTCGGCGGGTGCTACTGGTCGAGGTGGAGGGCAGGCAGGGCATTGCACAGCTCTTCGACGTGCCGCAGCTTCCCCCGCAGGAAACGCGCGTCGCCTCGGCGGACGGCGGCGGCGAGGTCTATGCACTGGCCATCGACATCGAGACCGCATTCCTCGAGTACCTCGAGATGTTCTACAACCTGGGCTTCGCCGGACGCGCGATGCGCAAGATCGGTGCCATCGAGTTCGCGACAACCATCGCACCCGGTCTTCGTGACGTACTGCTGACCGGCAAGGTCAAGGAGTGCGTGGTGCGAACCGACAAGAAGGGCAACCGCATCTACGACGAGATCGTCGTCGACTCGCCGCCGACCGGCCGCATCGGAAACTTCCTGGATGTCACCAAGGCCATGGCCGATCTCGCCAAGGGCGGTCCGGTTCGCTCGCAGAGTGAGGGCGTGGTGCGGTTGCTGCATTCGGCCGACACCGTCGTGCACCTGGTGACGCTGCTCGAGGCGCTGCCGGTCCAGGAGACGGCCGACGCGGTGCGCGAGCTCGAAGCGGCGGACCTGCGACTCGGCACGGTCATCGTCAACCGCACCGAACCGACGTACCTCCCGGCCGAGACGCTGGAGTCGATTGCCGAGGGCGAGATCGATGCCGTGGCCATCCAGGACGGCCTCGCCAAGACCGGAATCACCCTGTCCGAGGCCGACTTCGCGGGCCTGCTCACCGAATCGATCGAGCATGCGTCGACGCTCTCGGCTCAGGTGGAGAGCGCGACCACGCTCGACGAGCTCGACGTGGCACAGATGTCGCTGCCGATGTTGGCCGACGGTGTCGATCTCGGCGGCTTGTACGAACTCGCCGCCAAGCTGGCAGAACAGGGTGTCCGATGACTCGACCAGTAGCAACCGAACTCGATGTCGACCGCATCCTGACCGATCCCACGTCGCGGATCGTCGTCGTCTGCGGAGCCGGGGGTGTGGGCAAGACGACCACCGCGGCCGCGATGGCGCTGCGCGCTGCCGAGCAGGGCAGGCGGGTGGTGGTCCTGACGATCGACCCGGCTCGCCGTCTGGCTCAGGCTCTCGGACTCGGCGATCTCGACAACAGCCCGCAGCCGGTGAAGCTGGGTGCCGGTGCCAAGGGTGAACTGCACGCGATGATGCTGAACATGCGGCGCACGTTCGACGAGATGGTCATCGAGCACTCGACGCCGGAGAAGGCCGAGCAGGTGCTGGCCAACCCGTTCTATCAGACTGTGGCGTCGTCCTTCTCGGGCACGCAGGAGTACATGGCGATGGAGAAGCTGGGGCAGTTGTCCCTGGACAAGTCGTGGGATCTGATCGTGGTGGACACTCCGCCGTCGCGCAATGCACTGGACTTCCTCGATGCGCCGCAGCGACTCGGCTCGTTCCTCGACGGCCGTTTCATCCGGCTGCTCACCGCTCCCGGCCGCGGCATCACCCGCGTGGTCACCAGCGCGATGAGCCTGGCCATGCGCGGCGTCTCCACGGTGATCGGTAGCCAAATGCTTTCCGACGCATCGGCTTTCGTTCAATCACTGGATTCGATGTTCGGCGGCTTCCGCGAGCGTGCGACGCGTACTTACCAGTTGCTTCGCGAGGACGGGACCAGTTTCCTCGTCGTGGCCGCAGCGGAACCCGACGCTCTACGAGAGGCCGCGTTCTTCGTGGAGCGACTGTCGGCGGAGAAGATGCCGTTGGCAGGTCTGGTGGTGAACCGGACGCACCCGACGCTGTCGTCGGTTCAGGCGGATCACGCCGCGACGGCAGCCGATCTCCTCGATCGAATCGACGACCCGGGCGCGGAGTTGACCGCCGCCGTCCTCCGCATCCACGCGCAACGCGCCGTGACGGCAGCGCGGGAGGTGCGATTGCTTCGACGCTTCACCGGTGCCCACCCCCGGGTGCCCATCGTCGGCGTGCCCTCGCTGCCGTTCGAGGTCTCCGACCTCGCTGCGCTCCGCGCGGTGGCCGATCAGCTGACCCGCAAGGGCTGAATCGGCCCCGCCCGGCAGGCGGCTAGATGGCTGCTTGCTGCTGGCGCTGGGTCTCGAAGAACTCGGACCAGGAATCGACCTCGGGGTGCTGCTTGAGCAGGGCCCTGCGCTGGCGTTCCGTCATGCCGCCCCAGACGCCGAACTCCACTCGATTGTCGAGGGCATCCGCACCGCACTGCATCAGCACCGGGCAGTGCCGACAGATGGTCGCCGCCTTGCGCTGCGCTGCACCTCGGACGAAGAGCTGATCCGGGTCGGTGCCCTTGCACCGGGCGTGGGAAACCCAGGCGATGCGTGCTTCTGCTTCTTCTACATCGAGTCGCGTCGGCGCGGTTGTCGTGTGCATGCGGATACCCCTTTGCGTTGCGGACGTCCTCACTGGACGTCCCGGAGGCTCCAAGCAGTTTGTACCTCGTCGGACGAAGCACAAATTCTGGGAGCTGCCCCACATTCATTATCAAGTGTTATGCGAATCACACCGTGTTCATAATTTAGGTAACGCGAGCCCCGAATGCAAGACGGCAAGGTCACATTTCTGGTACGCCCGTCCCGAGCAGGGGCGCAGCACACAGCGCGTGTGGGCCTCTGCCGGTCCGAGCGCCGCACACGTACGCTGTGCTCTGTGTCAGTTGGAAAAACCGTGGCGAAGCTCGCCGGATGTTCAGCGCTCGCCGGTGCCTTGCTCGCCGGCGTGATGTTCCCCTTGGCCGGCGGGTTCGGGTACGCCTCCAACCGCGCCGCCGATACCGTCGACAACGTCTCCGCCGAGCTGGTCGAGGGCGCAGTGCCCGCCGTCTCGACGATGACCGACATCAACGGCAACCCCATCGCGTGGTTGTACGAGCAGCGCCGATTCGAGGTGCCGAGCGACCAGATCTCCAACGAGATGAAGCTCGCCATCGTCTCGATCGAGGACCGCCGCTTCGCCGAGCATCAGGGCGTGGATTGGCAGGGCACGCTGCGCGCGTTCCTGACCAACACCACCAGCGGGCAGGTGGAACAGGGCGCGTCCACCATCGATCAGCAGTACGTGAAGAACTATCAGCTGCTCGTGGTGGCCAAGACCGACGCCGAGCGTCGCGCAGCCATCGAGACGACGCCCGCTCGTAAGATCCGCGAGATCCGGATGGCGCTGACGCTGGACAAGGAACTCACCAAGGACGAGATCCTCACCCGGTACCTCAACCTGGTGCCGTTCGGCAACGCGTCCTTCGGCATCCAGGACGCGGCCCAGACGTACTTCGGCATCGACGCCAGCCAGCTCAGCGCCGTCCAGGCCGCGATGCTCGCGGGCATGGTGCAGTCCAGCTCCGCCCTCAACCCGTATACCAACGAACAGGGCGTCATCGACCGCCGGAACACCGTGCTCGACACGATGATCCAGAACCTCCCCGAACGCGCCGCCGAACTGGAAGCCCTCAAGTCCGAGCCGCTCGGCGTACTGCCGGAGCCCCAGACCCTGCCCCGCGGATGCATCGCGGCAGGCGACCGCGGGTTCTTCTGCGACTACGCGTTGGAATACCTCGCCAATGCCGGAATCAGCCAGGAGCAGATCGACAAGGGCGGGTACCTCATCCGCACGACACTCGATCCTGCGGTGCAGAACTCCACCAAGGCCGCTCTGGTCGGCAACACCAGTCCCTCGCTCGACGGTGTCGCCACCGTGATGAACGTCGTCGCACCGGGCCAGGACCAGCACCGAGTGCTCGCGATGGGCAGCAGCCGCACCTACGGCCTCGATGGCGACGCCGACGAAACCGTGCAGCCGCAACCGCACTCTCTGGTCGGTAACGGAGCAGGCTCCATCTTCAAGGTCTTCACCACCGCTGCCGCCATGGAGCGCGGACTCGGCACGAGCGCGACTCTGCAGGTGCCGAAACGCGTGGAGGTCAAGGGTGTCGGCGACGGCGGAGCCAGAAACTGCCCCGCTGCCACCTACTGCGTGGAGAACGCGGGCAATTACCCACCCTCGCTGTCCATCACCGACGCACTGGCTCAGTCACCCAACACCGCGTTCGTGAAGCTGATCGAGTCCGTCGGCGTCACGCCTACGGTCGACATGGCCGTCCGCCTCGGCCTGCGCTCGTACAACGATCCGGGTTCGTCGGGCACCGATCAGTCGATGGCCGACTTCCAGAAGAGTCAGAATCTCGGCTCGTTCACCCTCGGACCCACCTGGGTGAACCCACTGGAGCTGTCCAACGTGGCTGCCACGTTGGCGTCCGGCGGCAAATGGTGCCCGCCCACGCCCATCGACTCGATCTTCGACCGCGACGGAAAGCCCGTTCCGGTGGCTCACCAGGCATGTGAGCAGGTCGTCGAGCCCGGTCTGGCGAACACCCTCGCCAACGCTATGAGCAAGGACGACCAGGCAGGCGGAACGTCTGCATCGGCCGCTGCCTCCGCCGGCTGGAACCTGCCGATGGCCGGTAAGACCGGAACGACCGAGTCGAACCGGTCCTCCGGCTTCCTCGGGTTCACCAACAACTACGCCGCGGCCGTCTACACCTACGGCGACTCACCGACGCCCAGCGAGATCTGCTCGTTCCCGCTGCGCCCCTGCGGCTCGGGCAACCTGTTCGGCGGCAACGAGCCGGCACGGACGTGGTTCGACGCGATGGCCCCGATCGCCACCAACTTCGGGCCCGTCACGCTGCCACCCGTCGACCAGAAGTACGTCCGCGGCTCGGCCAACGGCCAGGTTCCCGATGTCACCGGTCAGAGCCAGTCGTCTGCGACGTCCACGCTGCAGAGTGCGGGCTTCCAGGTGACGGCGGTGACGACGGCCGCTCAGGCTGCACGCGGCACCGTGGTGTCGACGTCGCCGTCGGGCTCGGCGGTCCCCGGATCGAACATCACGATCTATGTCAGTGACGGTTCGGTTCGACCTGCCCCGGCCCCGGCACCGGCCCTGCCGAGCATTCAGATACCGGACCTGCCGCCGGGCATCCAGATCCCGGCGATTCCCGGTATCACCGTTCCTCGCTAGTGCCAGCGGCAGTGGTGTGATTAGGGCCCTCCTGGGGCACGTAATCACACCACTGCGCGCAGCGCACTACAGACGGTCTTTGACGGCCTTCGACAGTCGCGATCCGTCGGCCTTGCCCGCGGCGAGTCCCGACGCGACCTTCATGACCTGACCCATCTGCTTCATCGCCGGTCGCTCCCCCAGGTCCTCGGCGACCTGCGCGATCGCGGTGTCGACGATGGTGGCCAGCTCCTCGTCCGTGAGCGGAGTGGGCAGGTACTCGTTGATGATCTGTGCTTCTGCATGCTCGTTGGCAGCGAGCTCGCCGCGTCCGTTCTGCGTGTAGATCTCGGCCGATTCGCCGCGCTTCTTCGCTTCCTTGGCAAGCACTTTGAGAACGTCGTCGTCCGTCAGATCGTGGGCCTCCTTACCGGAGACCTCCTCGGTCTGGATGGCGGCGAGAATCATGCGCAGCGTTGCCAAGCGGAGTTTGTCCTTCGCCTTCATCGCTGCGGTCAGGTCGGTACGGAGGCGAGCCTTGAGTTCGGACATGGCGGAAACGCTACGCGGCGCAGTCGCCGGCTCGCACGTCCATATCCGGTTGCTGCCGTATCGTGGATGAGGTGTCCGCACAATTCAGTCCCTCGTTTCTCCCTACCTCGACCCAACTGCGCGGTGCCTCCACGCAACTGCGCTCGGTTGCCGAGCACGCGCGAGACGCCGTCAGAGCGTCGCCGCTGAAGAGTTCGGTGATCGGGACTGCAGGAGCCGCGGCGTTGAGCGTCGGATATGCCACGCTCATCGAGCGCAATGCGTTCACGCTGCGTGAGACGTCGATGGCCGTGCTCGAGCCGGGATCGGCGACTCTGCGGGTCTTGCACATCAGCGACCTGCACATGATGCCCGGCCAGCGGATGAAGCAGAACTGGCTACGCGAACTGGACCGGCTCGAGCCCGATCTGGTCGTCAACACCGGCGACAACCTCTCCCACCAGTGCGCCGTCCCCAGTGTCGTGCAGGCACTGGGACCGATGCTCGCCCGGCCGGGCCTGTTCGTCTTCGGCAGCAACGACTACTTCGCGCCCAAGCCGAAGAACCCGTTCAAGTACTTCGACAAGAACCACAAGCGCACGACGGGCGAATCGCTGCCGTGGCGTGATCTGCGCGCGGCGTTCTCCGAGCGCGGCTGGCTCGACGTGACGCACGTACGTCGCGAACTCGAGGTCGCCGGGGTACGCATCGCAGCTGCCGGCGTCGACGATCCCCACCTGAAGCGCGATCGGTACGACACCATCGCCGGGCAGCCCAATCCATTGGCCGACCTGCGCCTGGGCATCACGCACTCACCGGAGCCGCGGGTGTTGGACAAGTTCGCCCAGGACGGATACGACCTCGTCCTCGCCGGACACACCCATGGAGGCCAGCTGTGCCTACCGTTCTACGGCGCGCTGGTGACGAACTGCGAGATCGACCGATCCCGGGTGAAGGGTCCGTCCCAGTGGGGCGCTCACACCCAGCTGCACGTCTCCGCAGGCGTCGGAACCTCGCCCTACGCGCCGGCACGCTTCTGCTGCCGGCCCGAAGCCACCCTGATCACACTGACTCCGGCCCCCAGAATGGGTCCGAAAAACGTCTCCGACGAGGGCGTTTCGCGTTCCGAGGCAGTCGTGAGTTAGACTTCTCCAGCGGTACACGGGGTGTGGCGCAGCTTGGTAGCGCGCTTCGTTCGGGACGAAGAGGTCGTGGGTTCGAATCCCGCCACCCCGACAGTTGGACAGAGATAGAAACAAGCCCTGACCTGCAAGAACAGGTCAGGGCTTTTCTGTATCCGCGGTCAGAGCATCCAATCAATGACCGCCAGTCCGCAGTGAGTCCGCAGTAGCTCGACGGGCCGCCATAGCCGCGAGGTCCAGAGCCTCCGCCACCGCTTCAAGATCGTCCGGGAAAAGGTCCGCGTACGTGTCGAGTGTGAGAGCTGCGGACTTGTGCCCGAGCATCGTCTGGACTGCCTTCACGTTCGCGCCGGCACTGATAGACAGACTGGCGGCCGTGTGCCGCAGATCGTGAGGGGTGATCCTCGGAAACTCGGGGGTGACCGCATGGCCCACCGTCCCCCGCTCCCCCTCCCGCTGTACGGCTACCTCGGCCTGTACGGCTTCGACGGCTTTTGCGAAGACTCGCCGTCGCCAGAGTGACACTCGGAGTACTCCCCCGGCCACCGCTGGGAATACGAGGTCGTCGCGGCCTTTTCCCTGCATTCGTTCTGCGAGTTCTTCGGTGAGGAAGCGTGGGAAGGGTACGGATCGGCGTTCGTGGTTCTTGGCGGTGGACCAGATGAGTTTGCCTTTGACTTCGGCGACGGCTTGGCGGATGACGATGCGTCGCCGGAGCATGTCGAATGATTCGACGCGGAGTGCGGCCATTTCTCCCCAGCGGAGGCCGGTGTAGGCGAGGAAGCGGATGACGGTGGCGTCGGTGCCGGTGTGTTGGGCGAGGGTTTCGACTTGGGTGTGGGTGAGGTAGCCGCGGGTTTTGTGTTCGCGTCGGGGGGCTTTGACTCCGGTGCATGGGTTGCGCGCTAGGCGTTTGTCGTCGACTGCGGTGTCGAGGGTCATGCGGAGGACGCCGAGGGCGTTTTCGATGGTGGCTGGTCCTGCGCCGCTGTTGGACATGGTGGCGACCCATGCTCGGATGGCGCTGGTGTGGACGTCTGCGACGGGGGTGGTGGCCCATCGTGGTTGGACGTGGGTGGTCCAGGTGGTTTGTCGGGTGGCGGCGGTGGTGTCTTTGATGTGGGCTTGGCTGTTGGTCCATTGGGTGTGGATTTCGGCGATGGTGGTGCGGCCGGCTTTGGGTTGGACGTAGTTGCCGGTGGTGAGTGCGGTGGTGAGTTCGTCGATGCAGGTTTGTGCGTCGGTTTTGCGGTCGAAGGATTTGCTGCGTTCGGTGCCGGTGTCGTCGACCCAGCGGGCGCGCCAGCGTTTGCCTTGTCCGTGGTTGGCGCTGTGGGTTTTTGTGGTGGTGCCGTCGGGGTTTCGGGTGGTTTTGGTCCAGCGGTCTTCGATGCCGGCGCGGCGGTTGCGGCGTTGTGTTGTCATGGTTGGTCCTGGGGGTGGTTTCGGCTGCGCAGGGTGTCGAGCTTGTAGTGCTTCTGGAGGTATTCCACGATCTTGACGGGGTCTAGGTGGTAGTCGGTCTCGTCATCTCCGCTGCTCGAGAAGGCTTCCGCGTCCTTCAATGACTTCTCATCAAATCCCATGTCCAACAGAATCTTTGAGAAGTCGATACGGCGGGGTGATCCGTCGCGTAGCCGCTGTGCGAGTGCAAGCAGCGAGTCCCAAACGGCATGCAGAATGACGTTCTTACCGCTGGTGTAGTCCCGGAGCGGCTGAAGTTTGAACAGCTCTTCCTGAGTCTTGCTGACTCGATGGGTGAGCCGGTCGCGGTCTTCTTGGAGGAACTGGTATTCGGTCTCTATCTCCCCGAACAGGCGGTCAATCTCGGTGCCCTTTGCTGTCAGTTGCTCAAGCGGTAGCGCAAGAATCTCCGCGACGGCCTGGGCCTCTCCAAGCTGGACTTGCCGGGTTCCATTTTCAATCTTGTAGACCGTGGCCTGGTGCCAGGCGAAGCCCTTCTCTGCCATCTTGGCCGCGAGAGCTCCCTGTGTAATTCCTTGCGACGCCCGAGCGTTCTTGACGTTCTGCGCGAACCATTGCTCCGCTGTTCGCTCGACGTCGGATCGTTCCTCTTCGCCATCTCTCACCATCACAGAACACACACTAATCCAACACACCGTCAAACAGGGCTCGAAAATGCTCCGAATTGGCTTAAACCACTGATACTCTGATCTGGACGTCAAAAGCCGTCGATTCAAATCCAGATTGGAGCAATCGCAGATGTCTTCCATTGAAGAGACCCGCGAACCGCAGATCGATTACCTGACAACCGCTGAAGTCTCGGACCGCTACCGGACCTCGAAGGAGACGCTCCGTTGGTGGCGGCAGATCAACGCAGGACCACCCTCATTCAACATCGGGCGGCGCGTGTTCTACCGGCAGAGCGAAGTGGACCGCTGGTTTGCACAGCAGGAAGCCAGCACTCGACGTGGTGACGCAGCTTGATCGGGCGAACCCACCGCACCAACGAAAAAACCTCGACAGGTGTCCTACCACCTGCCGAGGCTCTGAACCCATCCCCTTTTCCCAGGAGTGACTTCGCTATGAGCACTGTACCAACCGAAAGCAACGTTCACACGCCCACGCCTACCTTCGAGCCACGCCCAAAGTTGCTCCCGAACCAGGAGATCTGCGATTTCTTCCAGCTCGATTCGGTTGCAATTGATTCGGAGTCGGACCGCCTGGATGTGTTGGTGCATCGCGCGGTCGATGCTGAGGGGTCTAGCCACGCGATACAGGTGAGCGACAAGGACCACGGTTGGACGCTGTCACCGGACGGCGCGCTGAACCTGATTGTCACTCTGGCGCAGGCATATACGGCGGTGCAGCTCGATCGGTCCGAGGATGGTGACGCGCATACCGAGGCGTACGGGACTGCGGGGTCGGTCTGGGATCTGAGCGGGTTCGAGTCGGTGGTGGGGTCGCAGCGGTTCCCGTTCAAGGGTGAGCCGACAGAACACAACGTCGTTCTCCGCGGCTACGACGCGACGTTCTCGACCAATTCGATCCCGGAGTTGGTGCGGCTGCTTCTCGTTGCGACTGCTGATGCGTGCACCGGTTCGTCCGACGAGCGTGCAGCGTGAGGGGCACACCGAAGTTGGCGGGCAACGTCACTGCGGCGTTCGAGGGTGTCATCACTCTCGACGGCCTCGATGGGCGTGATGTCCTGCGGGTCGGTCTGGTGGACTTCGATCGGATCGAGCTGGTGTTCCTGACCGATGAGGGCCGCTCGATGTACCCGATCGCGTGGGACGACGCCGAGCACCTGGCTGCGTTGCTGCTGGACTTCGCCCAGATCGCCAGGGCGAAGCACGGTCTCATCGGAATCGAGGCCGCGTGATGGCAACGACCAATGCTTTCGTGATCTCCGATGAGACGGTTCGTGTCAGGTTGGACGGCCTACAGAAACACGTTCATCTGTCCTGGGGTGATACCTCGATCAAGCTTTCGCTCGAAGAGGCCGTCGACGTTATCGACGGGATTACCTCGGCGTTCGAGCGGATCGAGGAACTTCGGCAGAAGAACGCCGATTACCTCTCGCGGCGCTGCTCTGCCACGGACCTCATCGACGATCCTGACTGCCCTGCGCATTCCGCGGCTGATCATCGCGTGGCCCGCGCCCAGTACCTCTGTGCCCTATCCAAGGGGAGTGATGGCTTGTGACGGTTACGGATCTGGCCTTACACGCGGATACACGCAACGGGATCGATGCGTCGGTCTCACCGCTCCGCATCGTGGTCACTGCTGAGTCCTGCCTTGTCGGTGCGCTGCTCTGGCAGCGCGCCGGCACGGCGCTGGTCTGGCTCGACTTCGTCGTCAGTCGGGATTTCGCCGATCCGAAGGCGTCGGCGGTGGTCCAGTGTGTGCGCGAGTTGGCGGGCGATGGTGTCGACCCGGACCCCGGCGCGGTTGTCGCGCTGATCCGTTCGGGTGGATCGGTTGGTACCGGTGACAGGCTCGCGGCGCTGAGCAAGTTCGTCATGGACTGCTACACCGGTGTTCCGCTCCCGAGCAATGGCCGCGTCTATCTCGCTTCGGTCCTCGAAGAATCGTTGCGCCGCACTACTTCCCGAGTCGGTGACTGCCTCAAGCAGGCCGCCGATGAACTCGACAGGGCCGAGCTGATGCCCGTCGTCACAGATCAATTCCGAGCGATCGCAGCAGTCCGAGATCGACTGGACGCTGCGTCCGAGAAAGCGAGCCATATATGACCTCGAACCACGACCTCCTGGCGGAGGCGAAAGCAGTCTTCAAGCTCGTCTCCGACGGGGACCGGCACATTGCATCGCAACTGTTGGACAGTCTCGACCACGACGACTTGCACCAGGTGGTGTTCATGCTCGTCGGTGCAGTGCAGGGGTCGATCAACGGATGCTTCCTCCTGTTCGAGGCAGTCGGGCCGCTACTGGCGCAGGCAGGCATTCCTCACGCTCTCGACGCGTACATCGAGGGCATCAAGCGCGGTTTCGATGAAGCGTTGGGGACCACGTTCAGCACGCCGACGGGGGCACATCATGGCGCTTGATCTTGGTGAACTGTCCGTCCGCCTGTCAGCTGAGGACCAGCTCAGCAGCGCACTGAACGGTGCCGAGCAGTCAGCTCGCCGCACCGAGCAGGTCACGTCACAAGCTGCCACGGGTATCACCGCTTCCACGCAGCGGATGGCGCAGGGCTACCAGCAGTTGCAGCGTGAAGCGGCGACGTATGCGACGGCGTCGGAGCGCGCGAACTCCCGCGCCGAGACAGCTACCGAGCAGGTCCGCATCGCGCAGGAACGGTTGGATGCAGCACAACGTGACTCGTCGACGTCGGCGGATCAGCTCGAAGCAGCGCAACGCCGTGTCGCCACAGCAACGTCGCAGGCTGAGCGTGAAACCCGGAACGCTGAGCAGGCCACGGATCGGATGGAGGCGGCGCATCGTCGTGCCGCGCGCGCCGCCGAGCAGGGTGGCCGTGATGCTGTCGACGCTCTCGAACGCACCCAACGCGAACTCCGCGAAACCGCACAGGTTGCCGAGTCCGCTGGTGCAGACGCCGGTTCTGGCTTCGCAGATCGCTTCTCAGGCGGTATGGAGGGCCTGTCGGGTGCCGCGGAAGGTGCGGGTTCGTCGACGGGCGGTTCGTTCATCGCTGGGTTTGCACCGCGGGTGGCGGGATTGGGCGCGAAAGGTGGCCCCATCGGAGCTGCCCTCGCAGGAGTCGCCGTCCTCGGTCTCGCCGCCGGCGCGGTGGTGGCTGATGCATTCGCCGACGGTATGGCCACCAACGCTGCCCGCTCGAAAGTTCAAGCGCAACTGGACATCGACGACGCCGCGATGGCGCAGATCGCGCGCGCAGCAGGCGAGTCTTACGCCAACAACTTCGGTGAGTCCATCGCGGACAACCAGAACATCATCCGTGACGCGATCCTCGGCGGCCTGATCTCCAGAGACGACAGCAGCCGGACCATGCAGGAAGCTGTCAACGGTCTCACCACCGCCAACGAGATCATCGAAGGCGATATCACCGAAACGACCCGCGCTGCATCGCAGCTCATCAAGACCGGTGTCGTGAAGAACATGGATGAGGCGTTCGACCTCATCGTGAAGTCGAGCCAACGTGGACTGAATGTGTCGGGTGATCTCACCGAAGGTGTCATCGAGTACTCGACCCAGTTCCGGCAGCTCGGCCTCTCCGCAGAAGAAGGAATGGGCATTGTCGCTCAGGCTGTCGGCGCTGGTGCACGTGATACCGACGTCGCTATCGACGCGCTGAAAGAGTTCGCGATTCAGTCCCGCAGTAATTCTGAGACAGCCGCTACCGCATACGAACTGCTTGGTATGAGCGCGGAGGAGTCATTCGACAAGGCGAACCGTGGCGGTGACGACGCCAAACAGGTTCTTGCAGATGTTCTGCGGGCATTCAACGAGATGCCCGACGGAGTCGACAAGACAACCGCCGCGGTGGGCTTGTTCGGCACGATGTCCGAAGACCTCGGTATGGCGTTGGGTGCGATGAACCTCGACACGTCCGCCGCCGAGTTCGGCAAAGTCGAAGGCGCAGCGCAGAAGGCGGCGGACAGGATGGCGTCCGGTCCTGGTGCGGCTATCGAAACCGCCAGTCGGCAGTTCGAGGTGGCGTCGACGGAGATGAAGGCGAACCTGGCGATGGCGTTCGGTCCTGCGTTGACGGATGTCGCGAACTGGGTGACGACCCACAAGCCGGAGATAATCGGGTTCTTCACCGGCCTGGCGGAAGCGGGCTTGAACACGGGTATTGCGATGGCATCGTTCGCCGCCGACACCTTGCGTGTCCTGGCGAATCTCACCGACGGCACTGCGATGGCTCTCGGCGGGATGATCGGCAGCATGGGCGAACTCGTCAGTGTGTCGTCCAAAGTCGCGCGCGCGCTGGGGATGGATGGTGTCGCGGACAAGCTCGAAGGTGCATCGGACGCGATGATCGGGTTCCAGGACGGTCTCGAATCCGGTGCTGACTCGATGCGTGGGATGGCCGACAACATCGACGGCGCGATCCCAGGGCTCGAAGATCTGCGTGACGGTGTCGTTGAAGCAGGGGACAAAGCTCAGACATCGGCGTACTTGATGCAGGCCCTCGGTGACTCGGTGGACTCTGTACCTGACGACAAGACGATCATCATCGAGTCGAACAGCCCCGAGCAGACAGAGCAGCTCAAGGCGCTTGGGTTGAAAGTCGAGACTCTGCCCGACGGGAAGTTCAAGGTCACCGCGAACACCGCTGACGGTCAGGCTGCGATCGATGAGTTCATGGGCAAGAACGACGGCAAGAACATCGACATGTTCGTCGACTTGCGGCAGCGTCAGATCGGGTATTGGCAGTCGCAGGGTGTGTCCGAGCAGGATGCGCCGTCGATGCAGGGTCCGACTCCGTATCTGAATGCTGGTGGTGGTGCTCCTGCGGCACCGGGCACGTTCGATGGTGGCGGCGGTCCGTTCGCTGACGGGAAGCTCCCCGACGAAGCCCTACTCCGTCCCGCTGGTGGGCGTGGGTTGGTGCAGTGGGCTGAGGAAGGCGCAGGCCCGTGGGAAGCGTTCATTCCTGGGGCTGAGTCGAAGCGTCCCCGCGCGGTAGGCATCTTGAAGGATGTCGCTGACCGGTTCGGGTATGGGCTGGTGCAGATGGCTGACGGCGGGATTGTGTCGCCGAAGGATCTGGACTCGTTCTCCCGCGGCATCGAAGGCGCGAACTACACGTGGGGTGGCTGGAACGGAACGTGGGATACCGACTGCTCCGGTGCTGCATCGCGTGGCGTGAACTACGCGACGACGGGCGACCCCGACGCACCGGGCAGGTTCGCTACCGGTAACCAGAAGGAAGCCCTGACGGCGCGTGGTTTGCAGCCGGGGTGGATGGACGGTGCCCTCAACGTCGGCTGGCTGAACGGTGGCCCCGGTGGTGGGCATACGACGTACACGCAGCCGAACGGTGTCTCTGTCGAGATGGGTGGCGCGCGTGGGGACGGGCAGTACGGCGGCCAAGCGAAGTCCGCGCGATCGTTCCCAAACATCATGCACTTGCCGATGCAGGGCGACCCTGATCCCGGCTCGTTCGACACAGGCACCGTCGGATCGATGAACGGCGGCACCACGAGCGTTGGTGTTTCTGCTGGTGGATCGGGTAGAAGCACCCGCACTGGCACCCTCTCCACTTCGTCGGGTCCGGTGGATGTGCGGGTCGTCAACTTCTCCGATCTCGGTGGCGCGGCCCCGGACAGTCGTACCCCGAAGGCGGTCGGAAGCTTGAAGGTGTTCGCCAATGGCGGCATCGAAGCGCAGAACCCCGAGATCGCAACCACAGGCGGCAACGTGCGTGTCTGGGCGGAACCGCAAGCAGGACCGTGGGAAGCCTACATTCCCGGTGACCCGGCGAAACGAGCACGCGCAGTAGACATCTGGCGGGAGACCGGGAAACGGTTGAACATCACCGAGTTCGCGGATGGTGGGTTCGGTGGCTACAACGAACCGAAGGCCCGCGACTACATGCGCCCCACGAACCTGATGGAAGCCGCTTCATTGGCATCCGGGTTGGGCTTCACGGCGGCATCGGGTATCGGCGGGTTCCTGTCGATGGCCCAATCCGGGCAAGTCGACCTCTCGCAGCTCATGCCGCAGTTCGACACCGGCTCCAACGACATCCCCGGCCTTACCGAGGGATTCAGCCAACTCGCCACCCGGCTCGAAGAAATCCTCACAACGTTGCAGAAGGGCGGACTCGTGACTGCGGACGTGAACGTCGACACCAACAACGGCAGCGTTGCCCTCAACCTCCTGTCAACAGGACTCGCATAAACCGAAGCAGCACAACACATTAGGAGCATCGCATGAATCCACCGAACGTCCGCCGAATCTTCGGCAGCCACAACCCCGACGATCGCAGCTACACCGGCCTCGGCTACGTCGACAAGGACGGCGTCTACTACTTCCCGAACGGCAGTTTCCTACCCGCCACCGGAGGTATCACGTCACCGGACGGCACACACCAACTCGGTGGCACGACACTGGTCGTCCGCGATGACGGGTCGCCGTCGACGATCCCGACACCCGACGCGGCCGACCCCATCGACTCGGCGCTGCAACGTCTGCACTGTGTCGACACCAAGCGTCAGGACGCCTACGACCTCGCCACCTTCGGGAAGGTCGGTGGCCCCCCCGATCGTCGAACCAGTCGACTTCGATCCAATCCTCCCGATGAGCGGTGGTCCCGGAGCTGATCCCCACGGACCGGAGGTACGGGCCTACGAGGCCGACTCACCCGCGCGGGCCGCGGCAGTCGCAGAGAGTCGGCGCACCCACCCCGAACGCCACCAGGGAACCTCGCCATATACCGACCCCGGCTCTCCGTACAACCCCTTCACCCCCATCGAGAACCGGTAGGAGATCGCATGACGAACCTCCGCGACGCCCTCGACGAGCACTACAAGAAGCAGCAGGCCGACGCCGAAAAGATGCGTGAGGCAACGAAAGACACCACCGAGCGAACCCAACAGGACGGGTTCCTCGGACTGAGTGAAGGCGTCCAACGAGCGATGGAACAGAACCGCCGAGAAGCCGACTACAAGAGGAGCAACCGCAATGCCTGAACTGACCATCGACGACGTCGACCGCGAGATCCGCGAAGCAGAAGCCGGAGTCACCGACCTGGAACAGGCCGTCATCGACGGCGACACCGATGTCACTCCCGAAGCGATCGAGAAGGCCAAGGACCACGTCGGTTTCCTACGACTTCGACGTAAGGGCGCTGAGAAGCGCAAGGCCGAACGCGAACAGCAGGAACGGCAGTCGGCCTACGACGAAGCCCTTGCCCAGCGTGAGGAGTTCTACAGCAACGGTGTGGCCCCAGCGCAGCGCGCGTACGCCGGACTCGTCGACGCCATCCGCACGTTTCAAAACGAGGTCGCCGCAATGGACGCGGCCTACTCGACGATCGGTACGCGCGCGGGTGAGCTGGGCGTCGAACTGCCGCAGGACGTCCGGTGGCTCTTCGACTTCAGCCACTACCGAGACAGCGACGGCAGCGCCTACCTGAAGCTGGCGACACAGGAAGCCTCCGGCCAGGTAATCACCAAAGTGCACGGCCTTCACAGCGACGCCACACGCGAGGAGTGCGCAGCGCGTGAGGCCGAAGCCAACCGAGCCGAGGAAGAACGGCAGGCGCGATACATGGCGCAGTTCACCACCCACACCGACGCACCTCTGCGCATGGAGGCATGAGAGATGCCCGACGCTCCCCGACAGGGGGAATCCGCCGAGATCATCCACCTGCCGGGGAGCAAAGGCCCCGCCCGCGGCTATACGTGGGAACCGTTCAAGGCCGGTCACTTCAAAGCAAAGAAGCACGGCGCGTACTCCGATCGCATCGTCACCCCGCTCGCGGCAACGGTCGCCAACGACCTGATGGATGAATTGCCCTACCTCCAAGATCCGACGTACCGCGAAATGGTTCTCGAGTTCGCCCGCACCGTCGTCAGGGCTGAGCTGATCGAGCAGTGGCTCGACGAGAACGGAGAGATCCGAGACGACGGCACCGTTACTCCGGCCGCGATCTACCTGGTGCGAGTCAAAGGACATCTCGCGAGCATGGCTTCCCGACTCGGACTCGATCCCCTCTCCCGCGCGAAGCTCGGAAAAGACACCACCGCAACCAAAGTCGACCTTGCGCAGCTCATGTCCGCGCTCAACAAGCAGAACGGCGGGACCGCATGAGCGTCACCGACACCGTCCTCACAGAACTGAACGCCAGCCCGAGCCGGTTCGCCGAAGCTCTCGTCGGCGCACCGTTGTGGGACTACCAGCAGGAGTTGGCAGACTGCCCTGCCCGCTACCGAGTTGTGTGTGCCGGTCGTCAGGTCGGCAAGTCCCGCAGCCTCGCGATCATCGCCCTGCACTGGGCGTTCAGCAGGGAGAACAATCTGGTCCTGCTCATCTCCGCCGGCGAGACTGCATCGCTGCGGTTGCTCGATGACATCTCCTTCCTCGCCCGCAACTCGGACCTCCTCGCCGGATCGGTACTCGACGACTCGAAGACGCAGCTGGTCCTCAGCAATGGCTCGAAGATCATCTCTGTACCGGCGTCGGAGAAGCAGATCCGAGGATGGCCCGTCGATCTCCTCATCGTCGACGAGGCGGGGTTCGTACCGGGGTCCATATGGTCCGCTGCCGAACCCGCGATCATCGCCCGCGCCGGTAGCCGCGTCATCCTCACCTCGTCCCCGTGGGGCAACTACGAGCACTTCTTCCGCCGCAACTGGAAACAGGGCATGGACGCCCCGACTGCCCGTGTCGCCTCGTTCCACTGGCCGTCCTCTCATTCGCCGCTCATCAGCCAAGACGACCTCGACGATCTCGAACGCCGCACCCCCTCGCACGAGTTCCGGCGTGAGTACCTGGCCGAGTGGACCGACGACAGTGGCGCGTACTTCACCACCACCGAACTCGACAACGCAGTCGCCCCATACGAACTCGTCGCTCCCGAGGATGCACAACGCCAGTTCGTCGCCGGCGGCATCGACTGGGGATTCAGCAACGACGCCAACGCCGTCGTCCTTCTCGCAGCCCTCTCCGACGTCGATATGAACGCCAGCAAGGTCGGCCATGGCACCCCCGTGTTCTTCATTCCGTGGCTCGAAGCGCACTCCCGAATGCAGTATTCGGACTTCATCGACCGACTCGCCTTCATCCAGAGCCAGTACTCGGTACGCAGGTACGTCTCCGAAACCAACGGCGTCGGTGCGATGCCCACGCAGGTGCTCCAAGAGCGTGCCTACCGTGCATCGCAGACCAGTCGCACAGGGTTCCAAACTCTCGTCAGGGGAGTCACGACCGACTCACGCCGCAAGGCAGGCGGATTCGGCCGCATCAAGGTTCTGCTCCAACAGGGCCGCCTCGTCCTCCCGAACCACCCAGATCTTTTGCGGCAACTCCACGCCCTGGAATACGAACAGACCATCCAGGGACTACTGCGGATCTCGGTACCGGAAGCGGCCGGACACGACGACCTCGCGATGGCACTGATGCAAGCGGTGTCGAACATCGCCACCTTCACCGGGACGTACGACCGAGGACTCTTCGGACGCGGCGACGTCCTCACCACCCCAGCCGGCACCCGCATCCACACCAAGCCACGACCCCACGACGACGAGATGTTGCTCATGGGCAACGTCGACAAGATCTAGGAGCCTCGAATGCCGAACGCAAACAAACTCAAAGGCGACCGCGCCGAGCGAGCAGTTCGAGACTTCCTACGTACCAACGGATTTCCCGGAACCGAACGCACACGCGCCGGATACTTCCGAGACGCCGGCGACCTCCACGCCTGCCCCGGCGTCACGATCCAGGTCAAGGACCGAGCCGCTTACGCCTGGCCCGAATGGCTCACCCAACTATCCGAGCAGAAAACCGAAGCGAACGCCGACCACGCCGTCCTGGTCTGCAAACGCCGCGGGCTCGGTGACCCCTCCCAATGGCTGGCAGTGATGCCACTCGACGCGATGACTCAACTACTACGCGAAGCCGGATACGGCACCGCACCCGATCGAGAGGACCACATCGCGTGAACATTCCCACCGGGAACGATGAAAGGCCCCCCGCCATCCACGGAGAGCCCTTCCATCAGGAGACCAGCGACCTCGACGCCACACGATCCACAGCCGATTCTACCGCCTTGGACGTCGATTACGCCGCAGGAGACCCATACGCAGACCTGCCACACCCAGCCGACGAACACCAGCCTGAGGACGAACCGCAGACGTTCACTTTCCTGGACGGGGCGTCGTTCATTCTCGATCGGCCCGCGCGCATACCGGCGATCTGGGGCACCGGAAACGATGTCCTGTGGACCGAGGGTGAGGCTTTGATGATCGCCGGACCCCAGGGCGTCGGAAAGACCACCCTCGCAGGACAACTGATGTGCGCACGCCTGGGGATCGGCACCGACACAGTCCTCGGACTACCCGTCGCGCGAGGCGAACGGTTGCTCTACCTCGCAATGGACCGACCCTCCCAGATCGCGCGCGCTTTCGGCCGACTCTTCACCGAGGGCGATCGAGACGCCATCGCATCGAAGCTGGTGATCCACCGCGGCCCGCCACCCGCGGACCTCGCCAAACACCCCGAGATCCTCGCTGCGATGTGCTCGGACGCGGGTGCGGACACGGTCATGATCGACTCCGTCAAAGACGCGGCCGTCGGTCTTAGTGACGACGAGACCGGCGCTCGCTACAACCGAGCGCGGCAGTACGCCCTGCAAGCCGGCGTGCAGGTAATCGATCTGCACCACACCAAGAAGCGAGCAACGGGCCGCACTGCCGAGGACGGTGTCTCCATCGACGACATTTACGGCTCGACCTGGATCACGTCGGGCTGCGGGTCCGTCATTTTCCTCACTGGCGACCCAGGTGACCCCATCGTCGGAATGCGGCACATCAAGCAACCCGCCAACGAGGTAGGCCCGTTCAGGCTCAACCACGATGAGGCGAACGGAATGATGACGATCTACCACTCCATCGACTTGCTCGATCTCGTGGCCGCCTCCGGTGCGAACGGGCTCAATGCCAAGGGCGCAGCCTCGGCCCTGTTCGATCACGAGAGCCCGTCGCGAGGTGAAATCGAGAAAGCACGCCGAAAGCTATTGGAGCTGGAACGATCCGGTCATGTCGTCGCACACGAAGGAACAGCCGCCCGAGGCGGCAAACCCGTCACTTCGTTCTTCCTCGCGGTAGGAGACCGAGCGGCATGAGCATCAACCCACAGCAGGCGCGCAACGACGCCGCCAATCAGCTCGTCGCCGAATATGAGCGCCTCGAACTGATCCTCCTCGAACTCATCTCCGATCGACTCCGTAAAGGCGCGGCCGCACCCGACTGGGCGCAACGCCAACTCACCGAGATCACCACGTTCCGTACCGCGGCCCGCACGCTCGTCGGGAAGATGGCCGGCACCTCCGCGAAACTTCTCGATGCCGCCATGCGGCAATCCATCAAAGACGGGAAGGCCGCGGCCACCGCAGACGTCGCCAAGGCAGAAAAGGGCACTACCGGAAACATCCTCCGTAACGACGGGACACGACCTGCCACCGACTCCCGCGCAATCGCACTCATCATCGACGAAGCCCACGCCGCCACAAACGCACTCAACAGCGGCATTCTTCGAAGCTCAGATGACATCTACCGCAAAGTGATCGCCCGCGGAGCAGTCGCCACCGTCTCCGGCGTCCAGAACCGGATCAAGGCCACGCAACGCGCGCTCGACGAATTCGCAGCACACGGCATCGCGAGCTTCCGAGACTCCAACGGCAAAACCTGGTCCATGACCGCCTATGCCGAAATGGCCGTCCGCACCGCCAGCACCCGAGCGCTCATCACCTCCCACAACGAGACACTGACTGAACGCGGCTACGACCTCGTCGTCGTGTCCAGCCACCCCCGCCCCGCACCTGTCTGCCAACCGTACGAACGGCAGATCCTCTCCCTCTCCGGCCGAAATGTCGGGGCCGTCGAACTACCCTCACGGCTCACAGGAGAGCCAAGCACGGTTCGAGTGAAAGCCTCACTGGCAGAGGCTATGTCGCGCGGCTTCCAGCACCCGTCATGCCGACACCGAACTCAGCTATTCGTCCCCGACGTCACCGACACCACACCAACCGAACCCGACGACGAAGGCTACGAGAACACCCAGGAACTTCGACGACTCGAACGCGGTGTCCGCGACTGGAAACGCAAAGCCGCCGCCGCCATGGACCCCGACGCTAAGAAAGCCGCGAACGCCAAAGCCCGCGAATGGCAAGGGAAGATCAAGACCCACACCGAGCAGACCGGCGTCGGTCGTCGCCGCGACCGCGAACAGATCACCGGCGTCTACGGACCCGGCAATCCCGCGCGCGCTGCCATCAAACCCACCCCGAAACCAACACCGGCCAAGCCGAAGCCGAAACTCAAGCCGACGCTACTCAGTGCACCGACGCGTGAACTCATCGAACAGGCACGGACAACGCTGCCAACCGATAAGGCCGGGTGGCTCGACACCACCCTCAAGTACCCGAAGGACAAGAACGGCGCGAAGCTCGTACCCGAGAAACTGCAACGTCACCTCGACACCACTCTCACAGTCGGCAAAGCAATCCGCGCCGACGCAGTCAAGAGATTCGACACCGACCCCGCCATGAAGAAACTACGCAAAGAGGACAAGGACTTGCTGGCCAGCGGCGGTGCATTCTCACCCCGACGAGACGCGATCTTCCGCGACATCGCGCGACGTGAATCAGCCCTCATCCGGGAAGCCCTCGCAGAGGTTCGACCGATCGGCGGTGTGCAGCAGGCCGCGAAGATCGCCGACGTTCCTCTGCCCGACGCGACGAAAGGCATAGCCGAAGACATCGCAGCAGTCCGGAGAGCCGAGAAGATCTTCCCCGATAAGTGGCTGCAAATGGCTACGGCCAAAAGCACATTGGAGGTTGGACGGTCTGACCGCGCCTTCTACAACGGCACTTGGGACTTCATCGCGGCACCCGAAAAGGACCACAAACCGAACTACCGCGGCGCATTCGACTCCTACTCCGACGAAGTCATGGCCCATGAACTCGGCCACCGAATGGAGACCCTCATCCCTGGCCTGACCCAGCTAGAGTTCGCTCTCATCCGGTCCCGCTCGACGAAGAACGGCATACTGGAACCACAAACGAAGGTGTACCCGAATCGACCAGAGCTAGCCGACGAGGTCGGCTACGAGGACGATTGGCACAACAAGTACGCCGGCAAGACATACGCAAACGACCAGATGGCCGATCCAGCCCGACGAGCCGCCGAAGCATTTCAGGTAGGTATCCAAGACACGTTCGGCCGCAGCAACCCCACAGGCGAGTTCGACAAAACCAGCCAACTACAAGAATTCGTGATCGGAGTGATGGCACTGCTATGACCTGGAAAGTTACAGACCCCGACGACAACAACCGCTGGCTCGAATACACAGGCGACAACGACACCGCCACACCAGACATGTGGGACGCCGACCCCGAAACACGATGGCGACTCACCCAGGACGGCTACACCTTCCCCCTCACCCCAACCGGCCCCGGCGCAACCATCATCGACGAATCCACACTGATGGCCGCCGCAATGAACCTGCTCCCCGGCGCAGACCTCACCGGCGACCCACCCCCATACCCACCATTCCCCAGCGTTCCCGGCCGCATCTACTGACGAGGCACCCGCCCCTCCTGAAACGCGCGCGCCTGCAACCGCTCCCGCGATCGAGGCGTCAAACCATCCGCAGCATCAGCCACCGGGAACCGCTTCCCGTGCTCCAACACCGCTAGCACCGCCTTGATCTCGTCAATCGCCCAATCCAAATGACGCTCCCGCGCCACCACCTCAGCCTCACGGCGATCCAACGCCTCAGACACCCCCACAGGCGGAACCGACGACCGCTCTAACGACGCCACATCCACCCCCAGAAACTCCGCCACATCCGACCTACGCCACTTCAATGGCGACGTCGGCCCACCCAACTTCAACGCCCTCGAATACAACGGATGATCCCTATTCCCACGAATCGTCTGCGGGGACACCCCCAACACCTCCCCAAGCTCCCGAATCCCCATCAACGCCGGATTCGCAGTCACCCGTTCCCACGATCGTTGTTGTACTGCTCGAACCGTCCAAGAATGTAAGCAGTCGCAGACTCCGCACCGTTCGATCCCTGGATGTACTGCAGATCCCACTCGATCTCCAACCGAGCCGGCCCGATCACCTCAATGCCGTCAATGTCCATAACCTGCTCCGGGCCGGCTTCCAACGGCGAGGGCGGGAGCCTGTCAGCACCGATCTGCAGGGCGGCGATCCGCGCATACTGCGACGGCAACGCACTAACCAGAGCCCGCACGCGCGCCCTCTCCTCCGAGTGAGGAGGCACCTCTAAGAGCCCGTGCATCGCGAAGGCCGGAGTGTCCTCGTACCGGCCCCACCAATGCAGCAACTCCAACAGGCGATCGATCAGCCATCGTCGATCCTCAGCCTCAGCGCGCAACCTCAGCTCTGTCTCCATCAACGACCGCGAATGCTGCAACTGGCGTTCCAACCGAGTATCCGCAGCCGCCCGCTCCTCCTCACCGTCCCGATCCGCACGCCGAATTGTCGGCGGCCATGAAAAACTGACCACAGGCGGCCATGAATATGCCCACTGACGGCCGATAAGAACTGACCACTCGCGGCCACGAATGTGACCGCCTGTGGCCACGAATCTGCCCAGACCACACCC